>CAMMXG010000001.1 GCA_946500895.1 uncultured Mycoplasma sp.
ACTCATCAACTCACAATAGATTAAATCTATGTGAAACAGGAACAATTAATGGTAACGCTATATTCAACGGTAATGCCGGAGCAACTTATCGCTTCATAAACACTTCAAATGTAGACTTTGAATTAGTACCAAACGATAGATATTCTGGATCATTCACAATTACCAAAATTAACTAAATATAAAAGATGGAAATTTTTAAAACTTCCATCTTTTTCTTACTTACAAGTATATCCTTCGTCTTCCAAATAAGATTTGGCACTCTCATAAGTTGCAAATTCTTCTTCATAATCATTACTATCCTCAAGTTCTTCATTACTCATTTTAGTAATGTCATAGCTAGCTGTGGCAATAAAACGATTTCCTTCTGTTTTATAACTTGTTTTTACATAATCAGGACTATCTTCAAATTCTTCTTTAAAGCTATCTTCAAAGTAAGATAAATAATTAGCATAATCCTCATCTACTTCAATGATTGCTCCTTGGTCCATAACAGTAAGTTTTTCATCTTCATAAACAAGATGATACTCAGCAGTCATAGAAGCATAGCTAGCATCTTCAGTCATACTACAAGTAAGCTCAACAGTATCCTTTCCACAACCTGTTAAAAGTAAGATCAAACCAAAACAAACCCCAATTAAACCCATACGTTTCATAACATACTCCTCCTACTAAATAAATTATAGCATATTTAAAAAAAAGTGAAAAGCACTTATAGTTCATTTTTATTAAGCCATACTAATATTGGTGAATTTTATGAACAATTTTAATCAAGAATTAATGAACTTTTTAAAAGAAGGAACCTGTATTTTTACATGTATCAAAAAAATTAAAGAAATACTTTTAAATAATGATTATATAGAATTAAAAGAAAATGAAAAATGGAATTTAGATAATAAAAAATATTTTATCATTAGAAATGATGCTTCCCTAATTGCATTCAATATAAATAAAAATAATGCTGATAAATTTAAAATAGTATGTACACATGGTGATACACCATCATTTATTATCAAACCAAATCCCGAATATTATGAAAATGGTTATCAAAAATTAAATATTGCTCCCTATGGTGGAATTCTAAATTATGGGTTCATGGATAGGCCTATGTCAATTGCTGGAAGAATTATTACCAAAAAGGAAGAAAAATATCAAAGTCATATTATCGATTTAAAAAAAGCAGTTGCCATTATTCCTAGTATTGCTATTCATCAAAATGATTCTGCAAATTCAAATTTAGACTTAAATACCGAGGTTGATTTAATACCAATGATTTCTGTAAATCAAAAAGAAACAATAGAAAATTTAATAAAAAATTATACAAATTTACCAGGAAAATTATTTGAATATGATTTATTTTTATATAATAATGAAGAACCAGTAATAATAAATAATGAATTTTTAGCAAGTCCTAGAATTGACAATCTATCTTGTACCTATGCTGGATTAGAAGCTTTTTTAAAATCTAAAGGAAAAGATATTGACATACTAGTTATTTTTAACAGTGAAGAAATTGGCTCTAACACCTTAGAAGGTGCTGATTCTAACTTTCTAATTGATACATTAAAAAAAATAAGTGCCAATTTAAATTTAGACCTACCAATTACATTAAATAATTCTATTGTTATTAGTGCCGATAATACTCATGCAAGACATCCGAATCATGATGAATTATCCGATCATACAAACACTCCACCCCTAGATAGTGGCATTATGATTATGAAAGAAACAAGTAGTAGCACCAACAGTATTTCTTCTACTATTATGAAACATATTTGCGAAAGTAAAAAGATTAAATATTCTTATTATACATCAAGAAACGATTATGCAACTGGTTCTACTCTAGCTGGACCCAATCTAAAACATTTAAGTATTAATTCTTTAGATATAGGCTTAGTTATGCTTGCTATGCATTCAAGTTTCGAAATTGTCGGCTTAAAAGATATTTACTTACTATATAAAGCATTACAAAAATTCTACGAAATAAAATACACATTAAATAATAATGAAATAAATTTTCTATAATATGATATAATAGAATCACCTAAAGAGGTTTGATATGAATATTATAGATTATATAAAAAAGAACAAAGATAAAACTTTTAATGATTACCATTTTAATGAAATAGACAATTTAATTTTTTCTCTTTTAACATACATAGATTTTACGGGTATTGTCCCTGCTTTTAAAAATGGCAAAATAACTTTAAAGGAAGCAGCTGAAAAACTAAGTAATAAAAAGAAATATTATCGCGGTATGTTTATCAGCAATACTTTTAAAATGCTCCAAATAATGAAAGATACGAAAAGATATAAGGATACCCTACTTTATAATTATATGAAAGTAGTAAACGATGACATGCAATTTGGAGCTATAACAATGAAGTTACCTGATAAAAGTATATATATTTCTTTCGCTGGTACCGACTCATCTATTATTGGTTGGGAAGAAGATTTTAAAATGACTTATCTTTATCCCGGAGCTTCTCAAAAATATGCATCTGTTTATTTAAATAAAGCAATTGGTTTATTAGATAAAACCGTACGAGTTGGTGGACACTCAAAAGGCGGTAATTTAGCTATTTGTGCTGTTATGAACGCTCACTTTTGGGTTAGAAAAAAAGTTGTAAAAATAAACAATTTTGATGGACCAGGTTTCTTAAAAAAAGAAATAGAATCTAAACCCTACAAAAAAATAGAACCAAGAATAAAAATGTATGTTCCCAAAGAAAGTATTATTGGCATGCTTCTTTATAATACTCCTGAATATATTGTCATAAAATCAAAAGGACTAAATATATTGCAACATGATGCCTTTAACTGGCAAATAAAAGAAAAATCATTAATACGTGACACCCAAAGTAAAAGAAGTAAATCCCTGCAAAAAAAACTAACAAAAAAACTAGAAGAACTCTCTTTAGAAGAAAGAATTAATCTAGTTAAAAATTTATTTAATATCTTTAAAAACAACAATATTAAAGATACAAAAGAAATAAAAATAAGAGAAATATTTAAGTTAATAAAAGAATTCAAAAAATTAGATAAAGAAGCACAAAATTTATTAACAGAATTATTAATCATTATTTTTATTAAATAACTATCTTGTTTTTTCTGTAAGTTTAATATTCTGTAATTCTATCTGCTTCAACATTAATTTTTTCTTTTCTAATGCTCTTTCTTGCATCTTTAATTCTTCCTCTTCAACTTTAACAAACATGTCTAAAATAAAATCATCAGAATATAATAACTTTAAAACATCAATAGGTAAATATCCTTCAAATCTTCCTAATATATCAGATAAATGCAATCCCTCTTTCATAACATAACAGCCATGACTTCCCTGATAAGTAAAATAATCATCCAAATCATCTTGTGAAACACAAACTAAAGAGATATCCAATTCTTTTTCTTTTTGATACAACTCTTGCTCAAACCGCCGTAATTCCGAATTTGTTACAAAGTATTCATGAAAATATTTTATCTTCATTTTTAATAAACTAGCAAGTAAATAACCCTCTTCAACTCGATACATTTTATCACTTCCTCAAAATAATATTAACACAATTATCTATATTAAATCAATTTTTTCTAACACTTATTTTATCATCACTTTCTAAATAACCAATAAGCATGGTTGAATCATTGTAATGTTTTCTTACGTTATCTTTTATTTGTTCTTCATCATAATTTGCATAACAATATTTGCAATAATGCATACATGTATTATAACTTCCTATATCCACCATGCTAGCACAAGAACAATACTTATTATTTCTCCCTTTCCATTTTGGATAATTTTTTCCTGTTATTTTTTTTACAAGACATCTAGGCACACAATCACCAACTCTAAATCCATATTCTTCAAGCGTATTATACTCCCCACAAGTTTGCACAGTCATATGATGAGTATGAGCTATTTTACTAAAAGATAAACCTAATTTTTTAAAATCTTCATTCGTAAAATTTTTAATACGTAAAGCATTCATATTTTTCCTAACATTTTTATAATCGTCAATAAAAGATACAATAATATGAGCTATATACCCATCTAACTCTTTACATAATTTTTCAAATGCTCTTAGGTGATAATCCAAAGTATAGTAATTATTTAAAAATATAGGGTCATACCGAACATATACATTTTCTTTACCAAGTAAATTAGCTATTTTTTTGATATCTAAAATTACTTGTTTCTTATCAAAAACATTTGGTTCTATATCTATTTTATATGGTGTTAAAGTAACTTGAAATAAGATAGGCTTATTCATTTCTTTTAAATATGGTAGAATGGGATGAGGATTTTTCGTACAAAAAACAATTAAATCAACATCATTAAAATAAATACGGCTAACAAGTTTAGGATAAATAGGATTTCTAACATCAACAAATCCCTCATGATATCGATTGATAAACCATGGTGTATAAAAAGCTACAATATCGGTTCTACCACTAACATTCAAAATCATACTTCATCACAAGAATATTATAGCAAAAAAAAGAGAACTTATTAAGCTCTCTTTGTTTGTTTTTTAATGTATAATGTTGCACCAACAATAGCAATGATACTAACTATTCCAGCAGCTACATAAGTAACTAAACTATCGAATGTTTGTGGAACTTCTGGAGTTTCTTCACTAGGAGTTTCTGGAGTCGTTGGTGTATCTGTACCATCGCCAATTACATCGTCACCGTCTTCAGTTAAAGTAACAGTATTATAACCAATTATTGCATATGTACTTAAGTGCGTAGTTTCAAATGTAATAACACCATTTGCTAATACTGCATCAAGTATTTCAGCAACTTCGCCTTCATCATTAATATAAACAACTTTAAAAGCATTATATCCTTTTACTTGATCCTCTGTTACTTTAATAGAAATAGCATAATTACCATTTGCTAATTTAACAACTTGATCACTACTATCTTTAACAGATATATCATAAGTAGCTACTAATTTAGAATCTAATAACTCTTCCTTAGCTTCTTCTAAAGCAGTATTAATTTGTTTATTAACACTTTCCATTACCGCTTCCTCATTAGCAAGCTCTTCTTTCTCAACAACTAATTTATAGTCGTTAGAAATAGGTTCATCACTTTCAAAGGTAACATCTTCATCATCAGTACTAATTGTTAAATTAGGACCAACTACATAAGACTCACCATCTTGAGTTAATAAATAACCATCTGGAATATAGTTTTCATCAACCGTTACTGTATATGTACCACCTGTAATTTCTGTAGATACTTTTGAGCTAGCAGCTACCACTAGTCCTGTTCCTAAATTAAATGTTCCCCCAGTAACAGTTACTTCTCCTATACCATCTGCTCTATACAAATATTGAGCATTAAACGTACCATCACTAATTGTTAATATACCAGGTTCAAATTCTGGACCAAATTCGTTTTCAAGTCCATAAATGGTTGCAATAGCATTATAACCTGTGAATGTTCCACCACTTACATTAACAGTACCAGTTGCTTGAATTAAAAATCCATTTTGACTTTCAAATGTTCCTTCAGTAATAGTTGTCTTTGACCAGTCATCACTTTTGATTGTTGAAGTTGTTGTTTTATGAACAAATTCACCACCATTAATAGTTAAAATGGCTACTGCGCTTGATCCCTTTTCTGGTGGTACAACTCCTAAATCATTAACAGAACCATTCACTTCCTTGCCGTCAAACCAACCATTAGCAATTAAACTAGAATTAGCTTTATTCTCATCGCCTTGTGTAAATGTTCCGCCGTTAATATTCATAACGCTAAAGTTTTTAACAGTATACCAGTTTGCTGAATTAAATGAACCACTTTCAACAGTAAGGGTACCCTCATTTACAATAGCAGCACGAACACTACCAGTTGCATTAATACTACCATCACCAGTAATTACTACTTCAGCACCACTTTCAACATAAATACCATGCCCATCTGTTGTTAAGCTATGACCTGCAAAATCAATGGTAATATCTTTGCTAATAGTTACTGAATCTGTGTAGTTAGCATCTAATACTAATGTTCCTCCTTCCTCTGTAGCATCAATTTTTGATTGTAGAGTCGTTGACTCTGCATGAACAACACCCATGCTACCAAGTGTTAATCCAATTGATATTAAGAAAGCCCACATTACTTTCTTCATACTCATTCTCCTTTCTATGAATAAATCATATCATGATTTAATTTAAAAATCAATCTCAAAACATAAATTAGTTAAAAATTGACATTAATTTTCACCATAAAAAATACTAATCGTACTAACAAACCGAACTCCAAATAGTTTATCATAATACATTTTCTTATTTTTAAGTAATAAAATAAAGTGAATGAGATAAAAAAGGAAAATCACCAAAAGTCCTCCGCCATATAAAAGAAAGGTAATTCCTTGTAAATTATAATAACTTCGTATGTAACTGATAAGCATAATAAATCCAAGTGGCAAAGCAAAATAATAAAGATACAAAAAGAAATATCTTAAAGTATTAAATAAAAGTCCAAGTCTAATAAATTCCATTTTTACATTCAAAAATCTCATTCCAATTGTTGCATTTCCTCTTATTAATGGAATCAAAACATAATAGATTCCAAAAGAAATGAAAAACAACCAACGATTATGAGTAAAAATAGATAATAAAACCGTAAAGATGAAATATAAAACCAAATCTAAGAAAAAGACGGTAATGCGGCGCAATCCAGAAACCTGTTCTCCCATTTTCAAAGATTCTTCATCTATTTTTTCTCTTGTAGGTAAATAATGATCTAAAGCTCCCATAATTAAAAATCCCAAAACTCCTCCTAAAGTATTTTGAATTAAATCGTCTATATCACACAAACGATATGGATTTGGATAAATAAAATATAATCCTGTAAGTTGTGTTAATTCAAAAAATAAACTTAACAAAAGTGAATAAAGAACAGTTTTCTTAAAACTACACTTAAAATAATATCTTAAATACATTCCAAAAGGAACAAACATCACAATATTAAATACAACAACATAAAAACTCGGATCGATGATTGCTTTTATATAGGTTGATAGATCATTCCATACAAATGGTGTTTCATGAATTAAATCTACTATAAACTTAAAAGGTATCGTATTAATATAAGGACCTGTATTTTTAAGTGCTTCTTCAAATGTTGGTAGTGGTAATATAACTAGAAAATAAATTGTAATCAAATATAAAATAAAAGTATAAATAATAAAGACTCTTAAAAAATGAATCGAACCATATTTATGATAATTATGTAACATAAAAGGAATCGTAAATAAAAAGGCAATAAAAGGAAAAGCAATAAATGCCGTAGTAATTGATTCAACATAACTCATAATTCTAACCTCTCTATTTCTTTTCTATTATAACATATATCTTTTATTTTATTTCTTACAATTTAGTAACAAATCATTTTCATTTAAATTAATAACTTTTGTTGCTACATTACACCCAAATGTCTCATCATGACAAACAAAAATAAGAGTAGGTTGATATTCCAGCAACACTTCTTCAATTTGAATACGTGAAAATAGATCAATATAATTTAATGGCTCATCCCATACATATAAATGGGCTTCTTCACTTAAACTCTTAGCAATTAATACTTTCTTTTTCATACCTTCACTATATTCATCAAGCCTCATTTCAAAATATTCTCTTTTAAAATCCAATTTTCTTAATATGGTTTTAAATAAAGATTCATTAATTTCATATTCATCAATAAAATTTTGTAATGTTCCCTTTAAAAAAGAAGTATCTTCTGGTATATAAGAAATTTTCAAATGATCATGTCCATTTATTTTCCCACAATATTTTAAATGAAAATCTCCAACTATTAATTTTAAAATACTAGACTTACCACTACCATTATTTCCTATTAACCAAATTCGATCATGAGGTTGAATTTGAAAACTAATAGAATCTATAATTTTTTTATGATCATTGAATATAGACACATCTTCTAAAGTAAATAAACTTTGATAATTACTTTCTAAAGACTGCATTTTTAATGACTCCGTTTCTTCAATATCTTGCAATAATTTCTTCTTTTCGCTAATAAGATTTTCTTGTCTTCTTTCAATATTTTTTGATAACTGCATCATTTTAGCTGCTTTATGACCAATATATCCCTTATCGCCTTTCGAACCAATCTTACTTTTTTCTACAATGTTTGACCATATTACTTTTTCATTTTTAGAATCATTCAAACGCTTCATTTCTTTTTTAATTTTTAAATTTTTTTCCAACTCATAATGGTCTTTTAACTGTTTATTATGATACCAACTAGAAAAATTTCCTTGAACAACTTCAATCGTCGACCGATTAATCGCTAAAATATGATCAACTACCTGATCTAATAAATACCGATCATGAGATACAAGAATAAACCCTTGTTTCCCTTTTAAATATTCACAAATTAATTTCTTTCCTTCAATATCCAAATAATTAGTTGGTTCATCTAGTAATAAAAAACGATCTTCA
Organism: uncultured Mycoplasma sp.; assembly: GCA_946500895.1. Classification (GTDB taxonomy): domain Bacteria; phylum Bacillota_I; class Bacilli_A; order RF39; family UBA660; genus Caccenecus. Next base: position 8,469 of record CAMMXG010000001.1, read on the forward strand.
TTTAAAAACATCAAAGCAATCAAAACCTTAGTCTGTTCACCATTAGACAAAGTATTAAATGGTTGATATAAAACTTCTTCTTTTAATTTCAACTTAGAAAATTCTTGAATAATTTGCCATTCATAAACATTTGGACATATATTATCAGCAATATTAATAACCAAATCCTCTTTCTGTTCCACTTGATAAGGAAAATAAGAGAATTCTTCTTTACTAAAAATAGTTCCTTGATAATCAAACTCTCTTAAAAGCAATTTTAAAAAGGTTGTTTTCCCTTTTCCATTTCGACCGATTAATCCCAATTTCCAAGACGTATCTAAATTAAGAGAAACATGATCAAATATAAGATCAGTTCCATAAGAAAAAGTTAAATCTTTTACTTGTATTATACTCATAATTTTTTCTCCTCACATAAAATAAAACCATAAGAAAGCTATATCTCATGGTTTTTAATTTAATAATTTAATCCAAACAAAAATATAACTTTCTTGATAAAAGCATATAAAAACTTATTTTGCTTTCTATACTTATAAAATATCAAAAAAGTTATATTCTCATTTTATCACATCCGCCTACATTTTAGCATAAAGAAAGAAAGATTACAAGCTGTTAATCCAAGCACTAATTTCTACATCACTAGTAACCAAATCGTTTTCATTAAACTTTATACTAATTGGATTCTCTACTTGACTATTAGGACTATATTTCTTAATATCATCAAAAGTTGTACCTAGCCATCCTCCATTGGTAGCAAATGGCACAATTACTTTACCACTCAAATCATATTTTTTTAAAAATGTCCGAATGGGAGGAGTCATAGTATACCACCAAACTGGAGTACCTAAAATAATGGTATCATAATTACTTAAATCAACATGAATTGGTTCAATTTCAACGATCTCTTCTTGATGCATTTTATTTTCTTCCTCATCTACTAACTTTTGATAATCATTTGTATAAGGAGTAACTGGCTTTATTTCCACCATATCATACCCTTTTTTCTCATGAATGAGTTCTGCTATTCTCTTAGTATTTCCACCATAAGAATAATAAATAATAATTGATTTCATAAATCATTCCTCCATTTTTTTAAAATTTGCTGCTACACTAGGAATATCTTGCAATTCAAAGCGATATTTTTGTGTTACATTCGGATACTTTTCATGGTCCACTTCACTTAAAAACATTTTGAGTGGTCGAACCCATAATTTATGTTCCCCGTACAAAGCACGATACACAACACACTCTTCATCGGTTTCTGAAAAAGTACCAATGTCTTCTACCAAATAGTAATCGCCTTTAAAATGCTTATAGATTCCTTTAATTTTAACTTCTCTCATAATCATCAAACCTATAATTTAAAATATTCCTCATCACTTACAGGTTCTAACCATTCATTTTTGGTTTCCTCACCTGGTACTTCAACAGAAAGATGAGCAAACCATGAATCCTTCTTAGCCCCATGCCAATGTTTTGTATTCGGCTGGATTACCACGACATCACCAGTTTTTAAAGCTTGTGCCGGTTTACCCCATTCTTGATACCAACCTTCACCACCAGTAACAAGTAAAATTTGACCACCACCACTTTTCGCATGATGAATATGCCAGTTATTCCTACATCCTGGCTCAAACGTTACATTACCAATACCTACTCCTTCTGTTGTAAGCATCTTTAAATAACTAGTTCCAATAAAAAACTTACCAAAAGGATTAACCTCTCCTACTGGAAAAATTCCCTTATCCCTTAAATACTCATTCTTCATCTTGATACACCTCTCTTACTAAGCCAAATACTGCCCATGCCTTAGGCCAACCTACATAAAATGATAAATGAGTAATCATTTCTACTATTTCTTCCTTGGTAATTCCATTCTTCTTTCCTAATTCCAAATGACTCTTTAAAGAACTATCAACGATTCCCATCGCCATTAAAGCTGAAATTGTAATCATCGAACGATGTTTTAAAGAAAGTTTATCCTCTCTACTCCATACTTCACCAAATAATACATCATCATTTAATTCAGCAAATTTAGGTGCTAAATCACCTAAACGATCTCTTCCTGCTGTTTGTTTCATTTTAAAAATTCCTCCTTTATATTACCAGTATAAGACTTGAAGCATACTCCAAGTCAATTCTTTTTCTAAAATTTGACAAAGAAATTGACAAACAAAAAGATAGAATTTTACTTTTCTATCCTTCTATTATATATTTCTATTTTTAATATATTCAACAATTGCTTTAACAACCCGTTCATTACCAATTTCACAATTAATACATAGATCATAATTTTCTTTAGCACCCCAAGTTTGATTTGAAATAAGTGCATAATACATTGATCTAGATTTCATTGACTTAACAATATTTTTTTCAGCTTCTTGCTTAGAATCTTTATAGTTATGGCGAATATTATTAATTTTATAATCCATTCCTGCATATAAGAAAATCTTAATTAATCTTGGATTGTCTTTCAAAATATAATCCGCAGCTCGCCCCACAATAACAGCATCTGTAGTCTTAGCAATTTCTTTAATAATGGTAGATTGATGAATAATAGCGTCTTTATTTGCATCTAAAGACAAGAAATTATCATATAAATCTTGCTCACTTAAATTTCGGGTTAACTTATGGTCTATGGCAAACTTCATAATTTCTTCTTTATCAAAGAAAGAAACATTTAAAGCTTTAGCTACTTCTTCAGCAATTCTCTTACCATTTGTTCCGTGTTCCCTAGAAATACTAATAATGAAATGATAGTCCCCTTCACTCTTTTCATCAGTTGTTTCTAATCCCTTAATTTTACGATTATAAGAATCTTTCAAAATGAATAAAGAAATAATTGCAGTAATAACTTCCGCAATTGGGAATGTCCACCAAACAAGACTTGTTACATTACTTGATTTTGTAAATAAATAAGCAATTGGAAAGACAAATATTACTAAACGCAACAAAGAAATAATAAGAGGTCTTAAAGCATATCGAATAGATTGTAATACTCCTTGAATAGCAACCGAAACACCCATAAAGATATAACCAATACTAGCAATTCTAAGAGCTGTTGTACATACGTCAATAATTTCGGTAGTAGATTCGCCAGCAAGACCAAATAAACTGGATAATGGTCTAGCAAATATTTCAAAAGCAATAGTAATAATGAAAGTTACAATAATGGTATCAATAATTCCATATTTAATACAATCATCAATTCTCTCTTTATCTTTCATACCATAATTGAACGATAAAATAGAAATAATAGTATTCGATAATCCAAAAGCAGAGAATAAGGCAATTTGTTGAACTTTATAATAAATACCAAATGATCCAACTAACACTGTTGTATTTGTATTAGCAAGTCCTAAAATAGCGTTCATACCAACCATCATTACTGCAAGTAATCCTTGCATGAAAGCAGCAGACATACCAATCGAATAAATTCCTTTAATTAAACTGAAATCAGGTTTAATATATTTTAAGTTTCCATTAATCTCGTGATTATACTTATAATGGAAAAACATTGCCATCAAAAGTGAAACGATTTGACCAATAATGGTTGCCCATGCAGCTCCAGCAACACCCATGCCCATTGGGAAAATAAAAACATAGTCTAAAACAATATTGACTAAAGCACCTGTAATTTGGGCAATCGTTGAAAGCATCGTTCTACCTGTAGCTTGCAAAAATCTTTCATATACAGTAAAACCTATAGCTCCAATTGAAAAACAAGTACAGATTTGCAAGTATGTTGTTCCCATTTCTATTACTTCCACATTTACCTGTGCAAATAAAGAAATAAACCATCTTGAACCAAACAAACCAAAAATTAAAAAGATAATATAAATACAAATACTTAAGAAAATACCATTACCAGCAATTTTATTAACTTTTTCCTGATTATTTTCACCCAAGCTTTTGGATAATAATGAATTTAATCCTACCCCTGTTCCTACACCTATCGCAATAATTAAAATTTGAATTGGAAATGCTAAAGTAAGTGCTTGATTAGCAATTGCTCCAATCTCTCCCATATTCGTAACAAAAATACTATCTACCACATTATATAAGGCTTGCAAAACCATGGATATAATCATTGGTAACCCCATCTTCCAAAAAAGTTTCTTCATTGGAAAAGTAGCCATTTTGTTCTTTTCATTTTTTTCCATATAAATTCTCCTCTCCTTTAAACGCAAAAAAGCGTAAACCCATCATCTGGACTTACGCTTTTCGCTACACGACAAGTATCATTTTAACACAATTTTTAAAATTATGTAAGAAAAAATTTCTCATTAAATTATATTTTTATTTTCTAAAAATGTTCATCAAAAAAGCCTATTTATATATTGTAACATTAACATTTTCACTTCCAACAATTTCTCTTAAATCACCTGGATAATCAATAGATCCAATCTTTGTATAACGATAACTAGTTTGAAAATTATCATAAAATAAAACCAAACAATTATTTCCATAAAGCATAATATCACCCATATAAATTTCCTCTACCCGATTAGGATTACTAGGGAATATCTCATCAAAATAATAATATTTTTCATTCCCATTTAATTCATTCAATGTTATAGTAAGTGGAAGCCTATTAAGTAGTTCCCTAGTTGTTACATTATCAATTAATGTTGCCACATAACTAACTCCGTTAATATCCAACTTAATTGTTAATTCAGAATCATCCATATTACCGCTGTCTCCTTCCAAATTCTCGTTTGTATCCAAAGTTTGCTCGTCTCTTCCCTTTAAAAAATATATAATTAGTCCAATACTAATTACTAAAAAAATTACAGCTACTAATAAAATAGCTCTCCTTTTCATTTCCGACTTTCCTTTCTATTTACGAAAGAAATAATCCCATAAGTAATAAAAGATAAACCAAATATAATAGCAAATTGTTCTAAATAAAACATAAGTGAGCTTTGATCATAATCAAAAAATTTAAAATCAGTTAGAAGAAGCATATCGCTCCAATATTGATTTTTAACAAAAGCATAAACCCCAAAAGGAATAATTAAAAAGATCAAAAGATAAACGAAATATTCCAAACTAGAATTTTTAAGCTTTTTAAAACTTTTACCAAGCATCATTTTAAAATGTAATCCCAAGTGTATTCCCATAAGAACAAAGCCCCAAGCAGTAGAAAACAAATGAAGTTGTCTAGCAAAACTCGTTGTTGGAACATTTAGAAACTCAAATACATGAGCTGAAATCAAAACACCACTAATAAATATTCCTAATATAGCAAAGAGCAACATAAAATTAACAACAATAAACAGTATTTTTGTAAAAGTATATTTTCCTTTCAATAATGTTTTATACCACTTATAATTTAGAATATGATGAAGAATAAATAACAAGAATAAACATAACCCTAGTATTTCATGATACTCATCACTAATAATATGATACCCCATAAGTATTATAAATAATAGAAACATAACAAGATCAACAATAATTCTAAGTTTCTTTTTCAATTTTTATCACCATCAAAATTATAATATTTAGAGTGCACTCTAAGTCAAGCTAAATAATTCCATTATCTTAGGAACAAAAATAATAAGGCCTACAATCGCTGATGCAACAGCAAAAACAAGCACCGCCCCAGCCGAAACATCTTTGGCAAGCTTTGCCTGAGGGCTTTTCTCTAAACTAATCATATCTACAACGGTTTCTATAGCTGTATTAAATAATTCAGCTCCAATTACCAAACCAAATAAAATAATACAAATAATCCATTCTCTCAAATTAATATGAAGAAGAAAACCAAACAAAATAACAAGTGCCATCATAAAAACATGAATCTTCATATTTCTCTCCTTCTTAAAAGATACCCAAATCCCCTCACCGGCATATTTAAAGCTATGTCCTAAACTTTTAATTTCTTTTTTGTACTTCATATAAATTCTCCATTCCCATTCTCTTAACCAATTTAATATATAAAATTAAATAAGCAAAACTAATAATATAACCACCAATAATATCACTAAAATGATGTACTCCTAAATAAATTCTACTAAAACCAATAAATAATATTAATAAAATAAGAAAAATAATGATTACTTTTTTTAAAATAGAAGGCTTCATATTCTTATCGATTAAATAAATTAAATAGCCATAAAAAGCAAAACTAATCATTGCATGTCCAGAAGGAAAACTATATCCACTCTCATCAATTAAAGTTATCGTATCTGGTCTAGAAATCATAAAAATATTTTTTAAAAATAAATTAAAGAGGGAAACTAAAAAAAGATTAATTCCCATACTAATTCCAACATATTTATTCCTAATAAAAAGTAAACTAATTAAAACGATCCCAATTAAAACGATTGCACTTCCCATTTGTGTAATAATTTTAAAAAAAGAGATTAAAAAAGGATTTATCAAATAATGGTGAATCTCATCAAATATTTGATAATCAAAAGAAATGAATCTTCCTTGTAAAACCAAAATACTCCATATAATAAAGAAAATAATAAAAACCACCAAAAGTATCCAACTAAAATCAAACTTTATTTTTTTCATATCCATCACAAATTTATTGTAACAAAAAAGAAGATTTTCGTAAACCTTCTTTAATCAATTTCTATTAATTCATATTCTCTTGAACCAAGTCCAATTTCTTCCGCATAAGGTAAAATATGACGACCATTTTGTCTTTCTACTCTCTCGATAAAATGAGCTCTACCTGGATCAGTAGAATTCCAAATCATATCAATACAAGCTTGATCAACAGCAACAGGATCAACACTCGCAAGAATACCAATATCTTTCATACAAGGATCTTCTGGATTTGAATCACAGTCACAATCAACAGACAAATTATTCATCACATCAATATATAAAATATTTCCTTTCATATAATCACGAACAGCTTTAGCAGCCTCAGCCATAGATTCTAAAAAGGCATTTTGTTCTGGTAACTTATTCCAAAGCTCTCCAGGATTTCTTGTAGCTCCTGCTGTATGAATATAAGCTTTACCATTACTTGAAGCAACACCAATGGACTGATTTTTAAGTACTCCACCAAATCCTCCCATCGCATGACCTTTAAAGTGAGCTAAGTTAATCATAAAATCATAATTAGAGAGATTCTTACCTACAATATCCACATCCAAATGTTTACCATTTGCAGGAATTTCCATTTCCCCGTCTTGATCCATTAAATCAACCGTAGCAATGGCATCAAAACCATGATCATGAATTGCTTTTAAGTGATCTTCAGAAGCCATTCTCTTACCACCATAAGCGGTATTGCACTCCAAAATATTAGCATTTAACTTTCCAACTAAATCTTTAATCAATTCTGGTTTTAAATAATTATGTCCTCCAGGTTCTCCAGTTGAAATTTTAACACCTACTTTTCCAGTTACTTCTACTCCTAGTGCCTCATAAATCTTAATTAAAGATTCTGGTGTAATTTCTTTTGTAAAATAAACTTTTGCTTTTTCCATTATAAATCCTCTCCTATCCAATTTTTAATTTCTTCATCTGATTCATATACATCACTACCCCGAATTAATAAACCCTTTTTTATAATCGCTTGGGGAAAATATTTTTTTAAATCTTCTTCACTGTGCCCCATACCACTACCCTCATGAGTACAAAAAGGTTTTATTACTATACCACTTAAATCAATACTTTCCAAGAAAGTAAAAACTGCCATCGGCATCGTACCCCACCAATTAGGATACCTTAAATAAATTGTATCATAATTACCACTATTTTCTAAATATTTTTTTAAGATTGGGCGTAAATGATCTCTAAGCTCCTCCTGAGCGATTCTTGTTGTTTCATAATAATCCACTGGATACTCTTTAATCGTTTCTATTTTAAATAAATCGGCACTGGTAAGCTCACTAATCTTTTTAGCAACTACCTCAGTATTTCCAACACTTAAATTTTCAATCCCATTTCTTGTATAGTTTTCTCCATTCCGTGAAAAATAAGCGACTAATTTCATTTTTCTCCCCTCTTATAATAATCTATCTTATATTCCAATTTTTGATAAGCTTCTTTCATACAATCAATTTTTCCTTTTAAAGCAACTCTTTCTTTTTCTAAAAGCTTAATTCTTGCTTCTTTTGTATGTTCTCCTTCATCATATAACTGTATATATTTCTTTAAAACAGCAATCGATAAACCTGCATTACGCATACACTTAACAAATCCTATTCGATCTAAATCTTCTTTAGAATATTCTCTCATACCACTTTCATTCTTCTTTATCGGACCAATTAATCCTTCTTTTTCATAATACCTTAAGGTATCTTTACTCAAATCATAATTACTTGCCACTTCTTGTATAGTTATTTTTACCACCTCAAGTTAATCATACTACTTAAAGTACACTCCAAGTCAAGTGTTTTTTTAAAAGAAAAAAGAGAAATTTACTACAATTCTCCTTTATAAAAATAAATCTTCATAGCATCTTCACCATATACAGGCTTAGAAATATCTATGTTCAAAAAATTCGCAATATAATATATTAAATATTGAGAAGCAATTAATAAATCATATTCACATAATATTCCATCATATCTACTTTCAATAATGAAATTTTGACTATTTTCTAAATATTTTAATAATTGTTTTTCATATAAACTAGTAGTTTTTTGTTTAAAATAAAAGTTTTTTTTACTACTCAAGTGTTCATAATTAATAAATCGTCCATGTGAAAAATTTTTCTTTTCATGAATTAAAGAGTTGTATATACCAGATTCAATTATCTTACTTTCCAAATCAACACAAGCCGATTCTGTAAAATCTCCCATAAAAATATTAAAACTACTCCCAATAGCCAAAAATTCTTTTAACATTTTTCCATTTTCCTTAAAATAATTGGTAAAGTAATTTTTCCAATAATTTATACTATCTCTAATAAATTCAACAATATCACTATTTACTTTTTCATCAAAATATAATTTCAAAAACAAACTTGCCGGAGCTAAAGCACCCTCAAATGATAAAAAGCCCCTTTCTTTTCCTTTATTTACTCCTGAGCGATAAGAAATAATATGTTCTTTAGATATTCCAGTTTTTGTCACAACTTTTTGTAATTCTCCTTTAGTTATAATATATTTCTTTCCTCCACTAATTAAACTTGTTGCAACACATAAATCGTCAGTCGTTCCAGAATAAGTAAATAAAAATACTGCCTCTAAACACTTATTATTTCTATAATATAAATCTCTAGGGTACAAAGAAATCGTATTTACCCCATATAATTGATTAATAACTTTTGATGCGAATTTTGCCCCAGCAAAAGAACCACCTGTACCAACAAAAATAATATTATTTAAATTATCAAAATTAATTTTAACCAATTTATCATAAGCTCCACTATTAACAGCATTAATAACTCTTGTTTCTAGATTATTAATATTGATATTGCATCTTTTTATTTGCTTTCTAACCACTAAATCAAAATTATTACAAGTACAATTATCCCCAGACTTTTTTATTTTATATAAATTTTGAATATGTCCCCTTGCTCCCATTTTTTTAACAACTTTTTTCGTAAGTTTAGTAGCCTTATCAAAAGTAGAATCAATAAATTTATAATCAATAATATAATCATTTTTTATATATTCACTAATAAATACAGCAAAAAAAGCATCTCCTGCACCTGTTGGGTCAACTTCAACCTCTGGATTAACTAGCGCTTTACTAACTTTATGATGATTAAAAACAAAATCAGATCCTTTGCTTCCTCTCGTAACAATTATCATTTTAGGTTGTAATAAACCATATACATCTTCTAATAATTTCAAAGAAAATCTATTCTTTAAATATTTTTCTACACGTTCATTCAAGTTTATAATATCAAATTTACCTTTTATCTTGTTTAATATTTCTTGATTACTCAAACTCTCTAATTCAAAATATTGCCCTAAATCCAACATCTTTTTACTATTACAATTATCAATAATAATTTGATTTTTATCATTTAAATTATCAAAAACCAAAACATCATCCTCATTAATTTGCTTTAAAATATTATTTACTTCGATTTCACTTTCTAAATACCATCTTTTTGTATTACAAAAAGGGCATCTTTTCTTAGAAATAAACTCAAGTTTACCATTTGCTTCTTGATAAAGAACGTGAAAAGAGCGAGTATGTATATCTTTCTTAATTTTGACTCCATCAATATTTACCCCAACATCTTTTAAACTATCAATAGCTACTTTACCTAAAGTATCATCACCACAAACTCCATAAACAGCTGTATTCAAACCTAACTTAGCAATATTAAAAATGATATTATGTGAGCTCATTCCTCCACTTACTCCTATAAGTTTACCGTTTTTATAATAAAAATCAGTAACCAAATCGCCTATACTAATTACCTTCATTTTTTTATCACCCTTTTTACTAATAGTACTTCACTTTTTGGAGAATAATCTCCATTTTTTATTAAACATTCTAAGATTTTTCTTCTGTTTAAATCAAAGATTCCTAAAGAATCCTCATATAGATTTTCACTATATCTATCTCTCCAACTATATGGACTAGGAAAATATAAACCCTCTATAAAATTAAAGAAATGTCTATAATCAACTGCCCCATGGTTTGGTAAAAACATTTGACTAATTCTATTCACTCCTGGATATCTTACAGCAACTATTTTGTCAACATCTATGCCTATATCAAAAAAAGTAGTTAAAACTAATTGCATTGTTTTCCCTGTCAATAAATTATCATCTAAAATAATATATTTCTTTTGTTTATCTATTCCCAAAAGTTCAATCCCACCAGCCTCAGAAATATCAAAAAATCTTAATTCTAATGACTGTTTTTTAGCATACCCTGTTACATTTCTATTAAATTTCAATACAGAAACATCATTCAATCTATTATCAATCGCTTTCATTATAATTGGTAATTCTAAGCCCCCATAGCACACTCCACAAATACCTTTATCAAAAATATTAGAATCTTTTTGCATAGTCAAATAACAAGTAATAAAATTTTCAGCAAAATTATCTATCTCTCTATACGCTCTAAAATCTTTAGAATAATTGCCTTTATCTTTGTACTTTGTAAATTCTGCGATAAACTCATTAGTAATTAAAATAACACTTTTAATTAAATTTGTAATATCAACACAATTAATTTTATAACTTTCATTAAATGAAATATTTTTCATCAAATCTTCTGTAATTACTAAAGCATGATAAAGTTTATTCAATAACGATTCTTGAATGGATGCCTCTAAATTAACTATTACACTTTTTAAAATATCATTACTAATAATTTGTTGATTCAACAAAACTAACAAATAATTTCTGATATTATCAATTAAACCTAATATCATTTTAGTATTATTTAAATCATTTACATCAAAAAGTTGATTAATTGCTATGAAAGCTTTTGAAAAGAAATCTACATTATTATTTAACCATTCATACACCATTTCCCTAGTAGTTAAATCTTCTTGCGTATTTTCGTCATGAAGTCTTTGTGATAAAAAATAGTAATAAGTTTTTGAACCTCTTAATAAAATATTTTCATTATCATACATTGAATAACACAGACTAAAATCATTACATATAAGCCATAACTGCTTTAATGGATTATCATCTGGTATTGTAATCCAATCATACATAGGAATTTTAACACTTCCACTCGAAGAATCAAATACAACTAGAAATTCCATCAATAGTTTGAAACTTATTATTAATCAAATTATTAAAATAGATAATTTTATTATTTTTACCTTGATTCATTTTCTTTTCAATTATAGCATATGCTCTTGCATATTCACTTTGAATAGCATGCTCTAAACAGATTGTTGGCAATAATTTTGCTTTTTTTAGTAAACTTAAAGTTCCATTAACACCCGTTATTATTTTGCCATTTTCAATAATTGGAAAACACTTATCAACATCTCCACTAGTTTTCCCAACACTAAACCCCTGAGAACATTGTAACATAGAATAATCATTTCCGAATTTATCTCCGCAATCTCCAATTCGAAGCATTGAATTCTGAGGAATTCCTATTATTTTTTCGGCAATTTTTATAGCTTTATCTTTAGTTGCAGTACCTATTTGTAAAACTTGTTTACCATTATGCATTCCTATTGTCAAATTTAAATTAGAATTTTTATAACTTCCTATTAATAAATTAATGAAATCAAATACTTTATTATTATATTCTATATCATCACTTAAAACCATTATTCTTATATTTATTATAGTATTTGTTTTAGAATCGGTTGAGTAAGTAAGCTTACAATTTTTATCAAAGTTAAGAGCTTTAAATAAAGTAACAATTTTTTTGTTTAATTCTTCCAATTGAATAAGGTCTTCTTTAGAGGATATATATTCACTAACATTAAACAATTGTTTACTTTCATTACCAGTCATGAATAACCTTGCACCATCATTTGTAAGAGCATACATTCTTAACAATTGTTTATCAGTAACGTCATATTTATTCTTTAAATCATTAACAATATCGCTTAATAAATCACTTAAACCGGTTTCTCCTCTACCAGTAATAAAAAGAATTGGAATATGTTTCTTTAATAGATTAGCTAATATTGGCAAAATACGAGAATCTATTTTTGTAGAATGTTCTATAGTTAAAGTACCATCAATATCAAAACATACAGCATTATATTTTTGTTGCAATGCTCTCTTATAATTATTTAACAATTCTTGACTTACCATACTATTCTCCTATAAAATTCTACGCAAACTTTTCACGACTTCAAATTGATTGGAAAAATCTAAATTTTCACTAAAATAAAGACCTCTTCCTCCCTTTTGTTCCCAATCAATTAAATTTTTAATACTATCATCAATTAAAATTTCGCCATTATTCGGCAAATATATTTGGCTTTTTTTAATATGTGGTGGAACAAATAAAATTGGTATCTCAATATTTCTACTTCTTAAGGCTCTCACCTTTGCTTCCATTTCAAGCAAAGTATGAATTTTAGTTAAAATAGCGATTTGCTTAGATTTGCTTTGTGCTTCTAATATATAATCAATAGCATTATTTATTACTTTGGCTTCTTCTAATAATTCAAACCAGTCTAACTCTTCAAAAAAAGCATTCCAACTTATATCAGGTCTTAACTTTTTTCTGTCAACAACTCTTTTCTCTGTATCAAATATTACTCCATCAAAATCAATAAAAATATTCTCTTTGGACATAGCTAACACCTCAATAAACTTATTATATCACACTAATAGGAAATATTTTGTCTAAATTATTTACTATTTAATTTTATTCTATCTATCTCAAAATGTCTAATATCATTTCTTAATTCACAATAAGAAGTTACATAGAATGTGCTATCATAATTAAATATTTGTAAAGGATGAATTATTCTTTCTTGCCATTCCTGATTTAAATTTCTATATAATATTTTTAATGGTGTTTTATTAGAAATTGCATCATTTAAAGCAAAGTACAATTCAGATTTATCAATAATACCATTATCTAAAAAAAATTTACTTTTTTCTTCCTCTACATCACTTGCAAATTGAATTCTATTAATTAATTTTCTATATTTTATAATATCTTTATATCCTATTTTTTCTAATATCACATTAATATTTTCTAACAATTGAATATCATATTTATTAAAATGATTATACTGGTTTTTAACATTTATAATATAATATCCTCCATTAGGTCCCATAAAAGTTTCAATTGGAATTCCTGCTTGTTCTAATTCACATTTGTAATACCTTATCATTCGCTCAGTAATGCCTATTTTTTCTGATAATTCCTTTACACTATATTTATTTCCTGTATTTAAATAGTTTAACATTTGAATAGCATTTGATATTTTACCCATTTCTTCACTTCCTCATCTTATTTTATCATATTAATATACTTTTTTCATTTCTAATAAATATTTATTTTAAAGAAAAAAAGAGAAATAACTTCTCTTAAAATTCTACATACTCTCCTGTATCATAAATAACACCATCAATTTCTAAATAAATAGAATATTTACCAGTTAGTCCTTCAGCATTAATATATTTATTAACGACAATTCCATTTTCTGTTTCATCTTCTGTAAATATATCTAAGCACATTGCCGTATAAGGTCTTCTACTAACAGATACATGATATTCTTTGATATTCATATTTTGATATAAAAGAATATTAACATCTTCTCCTTGTTTGTATCTTCCACTAACCACAATTCGGTCAACCTCTTGTGTAACTGAAAATTCTCTATCAAATTCACTGATATCAGTTGTGCCAAGAACAAAGCCAAATCTTTCTTCCGTTACATCAGAACCACCAAGAGAACCAATTCTTTTTGCTGCGCCCATTTCATAATTTTCATTATCTGTATACAAACTCATTTTCTCAACTCGGTAATTATTAGTTGGTAAAATGATTTCAAAAACGACTTCATCATCGATTAATTCAACAGTATCACTAACTAATCTATCGGCTCCACCTATTCCGGCTGGTTGATTGGAATTAACACCATCAACATAAACAATTCCTCCAGAGTGAACAATATAATGTTCTGCATCTATATAATCTACATCAGAAATATATGGAGAATAAAATTCACTACCACGTTCTTTTCCATATTCCCAAATTTGTTCAATGGTCATATTATCGGTATCAATTTTATACATAACACCTCTAGTATAACTATCTTCTGCCGGTACATATTCGGATTCTATTTTTGACTTATTATTACCATTATCTAAAATAAATACATAACCTTCCGGTGTAATCATCGCTGCATGTTGACTCCATTGCCATTCAAAGTCATCTCCAACTGGTGTAAAGAAATACTTTTGATACTCCTCACTCCAGTTTGTAGGATCGCCAATAATCCAATTAAGTTCACCTGTATCATAATCTATATTAATAACAGCATCTTGATGTCTTCCTGATAAAGTTATGGAATCAGTCGCTTCATCATACCAAACCGAATTATTATGGAACCAATCATACTCTACCCAGTTTTCACTTTTACCATCTTCCATATTTAAGATGTCCTTTAAATCCCAAGTCTTAACAATCTCACCGGTATTCATATCCACTTCCACAATGTAATCTTCAACTGTTCCATAATCATTATAAAAATCATCACTAGCTACTAACAAATTACCATTAGGCATTTCAAAATAATCATGGTGATATCCACCCTCTAGACTAATCTCTTTATAAATCTTGCCTAATAAATCCATTTCATACAAACCAGTCATATAATATGGCGAATTAATCAGTCTTTCAGTTGAAACGAGTAAATGACCATTATCTAAACGATTAATTTCCCATAAAGCATTAATCGTTAAATACCATCTTACATCTCCATTTACATCATAAGCACTAGTATACCCGCTACTAGATGGTGTAAAAAAGTATAATTCATTTCCAAGTTCACTTTTATCTGCCTCTACACTAGTAGATAAGACAAAATCATCTGGTAATGCTTCTGTTTCAATAGTGATGGTTTTCTCTGTATCTCCAAATTCAATAATAACTTCATTGGCCTCACCAGCATATAAACCATAAATAGGTAAATAATGAACTGTATTACGATCAAATTCATGAGTAAAAGTAGTATTGTCATCTTTACCAACAATTGTAATAGTCGGTGCTACTTCCTCCTTTGTTTCAAATATTACCAAAGCAGTTAAAGGTGATATTTCATAAGGATTAACAATGATATTAGGATTA
Source organism: uncultured Mycoplasma sp. (assembly GCA_946500895.1). Lineage (GTDB taxonomy): Bacteria > Bacillota_I > Bacilli_A > RF39 > UBA660 > Caccenecus. Next base: position 24,147 of record CAMMXG010000001.1, read on the forward strand.
TCAATAGTATAGCCTTCACTAACAAACTCTTTTTCAAGCTCTACTTGCGTATCTACTAAACTAATTGTTTGTTCTACTTCTTCATTATTTGTTGACAAACTGTTTAAAACAAATAATGAAACGACAACTAAAACTATAACAATTAATAAAGTAATTAAAATTATTTTCTTTTTGTTTTTCATTTTTCTTCCCTCCAAAAACAATTTATCATAAAAAAAATGAAAAACAAATAAATTACAAGTTGAAAAAACTCAACTTGAAGTTGAGCTACAATTTTCATTTAAAGTTAAAGGTATTTCATAAGTAATGGTATCACCATCTGAATTAACCGCTCTAAGTTCAATACTTAAGCTATCTTCTGTATAATTACTACAAGTACTTTCATAATTATCAATATTAAATTCCACAGTATTTAAATAATCATTTAAAGTAACAGCTTCTCCCTCATAAGTATCTCTACTAATCTCTGTTTTTGTATTACCTACTTGTTCATATAAAACACAAGTAATATTAGAATACTTTTCTTTATCATCACTTAAACAACTAATACTAGAAATATTAATAGATGTTTTATTATCATTATACGCCATGCTTCCAAGTACTGTAAAATCATCGCAATTACTACGAACATTTCTAAAAACAAAATCATGGTTATGCGTAAACTGATAAATTAGAACAAAACCTATAATAAAAAAAATGCAAAGAGAAGCAAAAATATACTTACCAATTTTTTTCTTTTTGGGTTTAGATCCACCCTCTAAAAGTTCATTAATATCAACATGAAACTGATTACTAATTTCTTTTAAAACTGCTATATCAGGAATGTTTAAACCATTTTCCCATTTACTAACAGCTTGATAAGTAACCCCAAAAAGTTCTGCAAATTCTTTTTGTGTTAAATGATTATCTTTTCTAAGTTTCTTAATAAATTCACCAATTTTATTTTGATCCATAGCATCATTCCTCAAAAAATATTACTACCTAAGTATAACATATTTTTAAGAAATTGTGTAGGGATTACTACTTGTTCCGCTTCCAGTAATTGTAACATCAGCACGTAAATTGATAGCTGGGCGCACACCCCACGCGTTATCCACGCTGTTGTAGTTGAGGTTGCCAGGCGAATTCACAATGAACACCCAAGCCCAACCGTAGTCAAAGTAATACGGAGACATGGTCCAGTATCCGCTATTTGTATATAGGTAATAACTACTATTACTTGTTGCGTATACTCCTCCGGCATAGGATACTTCATCGGCTGTGATTAATCCTATTGGATATTGTAATGCTTTATTTCCTTTACTTGCTCCGCTTACTGTGAACAAGTCACTACTATTACTACATTTGAAACTTGGTGTTTTGTTTGTTACCAATCTATTATATACTGCATAAATGGTCGCTGTTTTTCCTGTTCCACTTCCACTATATGGTGTCCTATCATTACAGAATCCTGCATTCATATCTATATCATCGGCATAACTTGCTAAATTGTTTTGGTACCATGTATTCAGTACTCCTAGTATTGTACTATTTGTTCCTGTTCCATGCACATTATTGGTCGTGTATTTAAATCCTACGTATGCATTATTATTATATGAACTATTGAATGTACTGGTTTGAATCTGTGTTCCGGTTCCGGTTGTTGTATTATTTGTTCCATTATAGATTAATCTTATCGTTCCATCTCCATTAATCCTTATGATGCGCCAATAATATCCTGCCCAACGCACCCAGTTATCACTTGGGTTTCCTGCAAAGTAGTATGTTGTTCCATCATCATCTTCTGCTTGGTAGATTGTTCCTGTAGTGTTGGTTGTTAATGTTGATGAAAAGTTTGGTCTTGTTGTTATGTTTTTTCCTGCTAAGATTGTATCTCTTGCAAATACCTTCTCATTAAAATACAATGTACATTTTGTTCCTTTCATTGTAAAAGGTGTAATTGTCAAATTTCCTGTTTCACTATCATAGCTGATACTTAAATTCTCTATTTCACTACCATCTTTATAAGTACAAGTACTTTGGGTTGTATCTAGTGTATATGTTTTACTACTATCAAGTTTATCTGCTTCTACTCCATCAATATATAATCCTATGATATTTAAGTCTGGTAGTGTATAGTTTATTGTTCCATTAACGAGTGGTATACTTTCTGTTACTCTGTATTTTGCTCTGGTAAAATTTAGTATTACTGCACTTATTATTAGTACTGCTATTACTCCTATAATGATATTTCTTTTTAAATGGCTTCTTTTTAATACCTCAAATTTCATAATCTAGCCTCTTTCATGATGCTAGGCTTCATTTTAAATTTCATTAAAATAATCTATCATAGACATATGATAACTTTCCTAGCTTATAGTTAAATTATAATTTGAGCTATACCAAAAGTCAAGAAAAAGTTTGGTATTTCCGACAAAACGTTTTGATTAAAAGTCATTAATGAGAAAATACATTTAGGTGAAAGATTATGTTTAGTGCAGAAAATATAAAGAAAATAAGAATTCAAAACAATAAAACCCAAGAAGAAACAGCACAATTATTAAACGTTAGTAGAAGTAGCTATGCTATGTGGGAAAGTAACAATGAAATAATACCAATAAAAAGATTAACTGAATTTTGTGATTTATTCAAAGTTTCAGTAGACTACGTCTTAGGTTTAACTGATAACTTATATAAAACATCAAAATATAAAAAAGAAATTTCAGCAACCAGACTTAAAGATTTTAGAAAAGAGAATAAACTAACGCAAGAAAAACTAGCCAAAATATTAAATACAAATAAAAGTGTTATTTGCGGATATGAAAAAGGAAGATACTTAATTGCTACCCCTTTTCTATATACAATATGCAAAAAATATAATATATCCGCTGACTATCTTTTAGGAAAAACAGATAATCCCAAGTATTTAAAATAACTTGGAAATTTTTATTTTTGACACAAATGCAAGAAAGCGTCGAACTTTGCCGAACGCTTTTTCTTGCTTTTTTAAATACTATCACTCATAATAATAACTCGAGCATTGGGGCTAATGCTTTCACTTATATAATAACTATTTCTTACCTCCTTACTCTTAGGGGTTTTGGTTGTAGAAAGTAGGTGATTATATGGAGTTGCGTTTAATAGTAATATTACCGCTTAAATAAATTTCCACCAGCGTAGCTGGTGGTTTTTCTGTTTCGCCTAAAAGGCTTTACTACTGGCTTCTACTGAAGTAGCCTGTTTCGACTGCCATTCGCATCTTTTACTTGCTACCCTTTGAAAGGGTCAAAATCTTCTATTGTCATCTGTTGACTTAATCTATCTTCTTTTAATTGATTTGCTATATATTCTTTTATCTTTTTCGTATTTTTTCCTACTGTATCTACATAATATCCTCTGCACCAAAATTCTCTATTTCGATATTGATACCGCATATTCGCCCATTTACTATATATCATGATACTACTCTTGCCTTTCAAAAATCCCATGAAATCTGAAACACTATATTTCGGTGGTATCTCTATCAACATATGGATATGGTCTGGACATACTTCTGCCTCTATTATTGTTACTCCTTTCCATTCACATAATTGTCTCAAAATCTGACCGATTTCTAATCTCTTACTTTCATAAAATACCTTTCTTCTATATTTTGGCGCGAATACAACGTGGTATTTGCAATTCCACGTTGTATGTGCTAAACTTTTAATATCATTTATTTTGATTTCTTTCATTATAAATGTCCTCCTTCTAATATTTTTGTTGCTTCTTGGCAGTCGCAACAAATATTATATTAGAAGGAGTTTTACTTTTCAACTCATCGCTAAAGCTATACTGAACCCCCAGACTATCTGGGGGTTTTCTCTAACAAAAAACATTAGTCATAACGATACGACTAATGTCCCACAAAAATAGGCATTAGATCGCACCCCAATGCTCTACAAATTAAGTATATAATAATTTTTAAATAAATACAATTGACATTTCATTTACAACATTTAAACTATCTACCATCGCTAATAATTTCCTTTAGCATCACTACTAATTCCTCTTGATTAATATTAGTACTTTCAATAATATAATAAAAATTATTATTTTCAAATGATACAAAATGTCTATTTTCATATTGATTAATAATCATACATACTCCATTAATATAGCTCGCTTGACTATCACTTTTAAAAGAATAATCTTTAAGGGGTTCTCCTCTTTCTGACCTAGCAAGAATAAGTTTCTTATTATCTTTACTATATACATAACGAATATCTCTAATATCTTTAATATCATTAGAATCTTCATAAACTAAATAAGCTTCATCAAAATCTAGATTATCAAAAATCCAAGGTACATTTAAATTAATAGTTGAATCTGTTGAAGATACCACTCTAACATTATCATCAAAAGAAACATCTTGAAAGTCACTTACTTGATTAATAACAATATAATCTTCCCTATCATCAAATATCCCCTCTATCAAAGTAAGCAACTCTTTCTCATTTAAATATTCAGTTTCAATATCATAAAACACATTTTCATATTCAAACTCTACTAAATACATATTCTTATATTGATGAATAATAACTTCATTACCAGAAACTTTACTTATTCCATTATCACTCATAATTAAATAATCTCGAAATGGTTTTTCTATTTTAGAAAAAACAACATTAACTTTTCTATTATTATCTCCAATAAATTCATAACCAATATCATGTAAAACATTATACTCTCCACTACTATTTTTAACATATATACCATAATCATTATTTATTTTTAAATCATCAGGCAAATTGTAACCTACATGTTCACTCCAAATACAATCACATAAATGATCGACCCTTTTGATATCCAAATCTTTACTTATTTCCTCATAACGAGTTAACTCATTAATAACAATATTATTTTCTTGATAAATATGATGTTTTTCATCATTATTTTGATAAATAACAACTCCTATTAAAACTCCTAAAACTATCACTACCAGAACAATACCATATTTTAAATATTTTTTCATATACACCCCTATTCTATAATACTTTTAATAATATCTAAAAACTCATCAACTGTTAAACCATACGACTCAATATCATAATAAACATTCAAATACTCAAACTGTCCAATCAAAGTTTGATCATTTTTACTAATCATAACTTCTATTCCTTCTATAATAGAATAATTACCCTTAGGTATGTCCATATCTCGAAGCACTTCACCAACAGAAGAATAAGCAACATTAACCCTTCGGTTTTCATCTCTATAGATTTGAACAACATCATGTAAAATATCATATCTTCCACTTTGATTTTCTTTAACAAAAACATAATATATTTCATCAAGTATTATATCCTCAGGAATATTCACTTCTATTGGCTGAATTGAAAGACTAGAGTTATCACTGCTAGTAACACGCACGTCTAAATTAGATACACTATCATACATAGTATTATCTATTTCATTAATATAAATTTCATCTTTTACTTCATCTAATACATTTGGATCTTCTTTCTTATCAAACAAGTTTTTACTAACGAAAAATCCTGATACAATCAAAATTAGAAGAATAGAAGCAAAACTATATTTCATAACTATTTGTTTTCTTTTTTTCTTTTTTAACTTATCTGTTATTTTTTGATACATGTCATCTTTATTAAACTGACAATCAAAAACTTGATAGACATCATTCTTCTTCATTATTCGCCCTCACTCCCTAAAAACAAATTGATTTCTTGTAAAGTACGATATAAATAATGTTTCACATTAGATTCAGTGATATTTAAAATATTTGCTATTTCTTTTATAGAATAGTTTTTATAATAATAAAGAAAAAAGATTTTACCAATAATATTTTTTTTATTCTTTAAATAATTCCATACCAAATCTATTTGATCTTTATAAATTACCAATTCTAACAAATTAATATGATCCGGCACTTCATCAATAAATTCAGAATCAAAAATATGATCTTTATGATTATAACGAAAACGATAATAATCTTTAATCTTATGTTTAGCAATTCCCAAAACATACTCTTTCGTAATATCTTTCTTTATCTTTTTATAAACTGCTAAATAAATTTCCTGAATAATATCAGATACATCTTGAATAGATGAAACATTACAAACCACATACTTTAAAATATCATCATAAGTTGTATCATACACTTCTTGAAATTTATCTAAGGCTTCTTGAGTACTCATTTAATCCACCTCTATTTAAATAATCGCAATAATTTAAAAAAAGTTCCAATTTAACCTAACTTTTCACCATTATTTACATGTTTATTAGGTTCAATTAGAACTACTCCATCTTTACTATATACACCCAAAACTAAAACTTCCGACATAAAATCAGCAACTTGCTTTTTGGGAAAGTTAACTACTGCCAAAATCTGTTTTCCAACTAATTCACTTTTTTGATACAAATCAGTAATTTGTGCAGAAGATTTTTTTATTCCTAACTCTCCAAAATCAATTTCCAATTTATAAGCAGGTCTTTTTGCTTTAGGAAAATCTTCAACCTTTATAATTGTACCAGCTCGAATATCAAGTTTTAAAAAATCATCAAATGTTACCATATTTATTCTCCATCGACCGAAAGAACAACAATCTCTTTTTCTTTCAAATACTTCTTTACTTCTTCATTATAGGAACTTTCACCATATATAACAATTTTTCTGCGCACAAAAAAGTATATACCATACTCTCCAAAATAAACAAAATCAATTAAATTCCAAGGAGCAAAAAAACGTAATCCATCTTTTTCTTTATCTTCTACTCCTTCTATACTAATATTTACTTCTCCACCTAATCTTTTACTTGTAAAATAATAGCCAATCAAGAAAAGAAGTGTCATTGCCAGTATAATAAAAATTAGAAAAAACAAAAGAATTTGAACAATCATAAATAACAATTTGTATTTTTGCAAGAATAAAATAGCTAAAAGAGCAAGAACTAGAGTAGCAATAAAATAGAACAATATATATGTTGTATAATGATATACTTTAGCATCTCTTTTTCTACATAATTTACTTGCTTGAAATCCAACTCCTTGCATCTCATTATATATTTTAAAGAAATTTTTACTCTCACATTTAATTTTCATTACTATTCACTCCTTATCTTTTTGATTGCATCTGGAATACTCTCTATCGTATCACTAGCAATCATACTAATATCAGTATTTTTTCCCTCCGCAAGTTCACCAGCAAGACCATTTAATAACACTCCCGCACTAACACTTAAAGAATTATATTCTAAATATCCGAGCATACCAGTTAAAATACCTGATAAAACATCTCCACTGCCACTAGTTGCCATACCTGGAGTTCCGCATTTACATAAATAAACATCTTCACCATCTGTAACAATAGTTGTATGTCCTTTAAGCACTAAGATGACATGATTGTTTCTAGCAAATTTTTTAGCAATACCAACCTCATCATTTAAAATATCATCCATAGATAATCCTGTTAATCTAGAAAATTCTTTTAAATGAGGAGTCAAAACAATTTTAGCATTGCTTTCTTTTAATAACTCCAAATGCCCTACCAGTGTATTAAGCCCATCAGCATCAAGAATGAGATTACCATTAAAATTTTCTAAAACATATTCTAAAATAGCTAAATGTTCTTCATCATAATCCCAACCCATACCAATAGCAAGAGAATCCAAATCTTTTACTGCTTCTTTAATATCTTCCAAAGTATCATAAGGATGCATAGTTTGTTCTAAAAGATAAGGAGTAACAGATGAAACAATTGCTTTAGGCACAATTACTCGAACTAGTCCACATCCACTTCTTAAAGTACACAAACTCATATTAGCAAGTTTAACAGCTCCACTATACTTAATAGAACCACCAAGTATACCTACTTTACCAAAATCACCCTTATTAGAATTGATATTTCTTTTTTCAAACAAACATTTAACATCTTCTAATTTAATTTCTTTTACCATAACTATCACTAAAATAATTGTATCAAAAAAGAGTGTATGAATAAAGATTAATTTCTATTTATTTCGAAAGTTTTTTATTTTCATCTTTATAGTGATAGCTAAGTTTATTTTCGTTATTTACTACTGACTTACCAAGTCTACTTTCTATTTCTTTTGGTAATATTAGCTATTTCCCCACCAGAGGCAGCAATTTTCTTATTTTCTTCCAAGCCATAAGGTTTATGTTCTTTGGCAAGTTCTCTTGTAGTTACTTCTCCAATATCAGTAAGAAGTATTTCTAAATCTGACATATTATCACGAAGTGACTCTTTTCTAATTCCTTTAAATTCTTTGTATTCACTTGCTTTCATTCCCGACCAACCTTGATAAATTTCATTAGTAAGGATACCAAATTCATAATCTTCATGAATACCACTATCCATCCAAACATCCGTAAGTTTATTTCGATCAACAATTCCTGCTAGTCTAAGTTTAATCCACTCATCATCATACCCACGCATCTTATAATAATGAACTGCTCTTTTAACTGCCTTCTCTGGATCAAATACTTCATCAACTCTTTCACTACCTAAATTTGCTAACCAAACTTTAAAAGGCTCAGCTTTAGGACTAGGAATGGACTCAATAAGTCTAAAGATTCCTTTCGTATCAAGTGTATCCGTCCCTCTGAACTTTCCATCAGATGCTTTCATCTTCAACCGTACACATTTTGTGGACAGTTCACTTTTCTCTTCTTCAGTCATTCTTTTCTTTAACATATTCCAATAATTTCTAGGATTTGAACTATCCGTCAATGCTTTCACTACATCTACTACACTAAAGTAATATTCTTCTTTCTCAGAATCCCAAATGCTTCGAATCTCAATCCCTTCAAATAAATTTGATATTGTTGCTAATTTACTATCTTTCATTAAAACCACCCTTCCTTACTCGTAAATTTTTTACAATTTTTACTTGTTAATTTTTTTGAATTATGCTATATTTAATATGTAAGTGTTATCCAATTGGATAGCACCTGCGATTTTTTGTCGAGGCGCTACATCAGCGTCTTTTTTCGTTGCTATCTCTAGAGATAAGCAAGATTATTATAATAAGTAATAAGGTCATATCACTCATTTACATCCCTCCTACTTTCATAAAACCCCCTGAATAAAATCCAAGTAGTCATTACTACTCATAAAAAGAAAGCAGGCACTTTACCAAATTGAATAACACCATTAGTGTACCATAAACCAAGACAAAACTCAAGAACAAAAGTTCGACAAAATTGGACATTTTAATAAATGAAAAAAGCAAATCTTTTTTAAGACTTGCTTCTATTTATCTTTAATAATATTCTTACTACAATAATAAGTAATAAGGAAATATCCACCATAAATAATAATTAAGAATACTGCAGTCATTGTAATTGATCTAGTCATTTCCTCATCACCAAAAGTCATTAAAATATATCTACAAAATTCTAATCCGAATATTGAGTGAATAATAGCCAAAATTAAAGGAACACTGAAGAAGATCGCAATTTGTTTAAATAATGCTCGGTTAATCATTTTCTCATCAGTACCAATCTTTCTAAGCATAGCATATCTTTCTTTATTATCAGTACTTTCAGATAATTCTTTTAAAGCAAGGATAGCTGCACTAGAAATAAGGAATATAATACCAAGATATAAACCAATGAATGTTACCATTGCACCTAATCCTACACTAGCTTCATAAATACTAATTTTTGTACTAGCATTTATTGAAATATTACCACTATTTGGATGATTTTCAATAGCAATTAAAGTATCTTCAACTGCTTGTTTACCCTCATCAGTATCTGCTTTATAATTAGCAAGTAGTACTTCACTTTCCAAATAAGTTTCACTAACTACATAATCAGGAACAACAATAATACCGGTATTAATATGATTATTTGAAATTCGAACAAATCCATCTTGACATTCATCATATTTTGGTATTAATGTGACACCAAAAACATTGATAGAAGGTTTTGTCTTCAAAGCAACATTGCGCATTTCAATGGAACTTTCAAAATCTGCAACAATCATATATTCATTATCTGCTAAAGTATATTCAGTATTTCCATAAAGTCTAGCTACTTTATTATAATCGGAAATTGTCATTACTTCCTCAGGAGCATGATAAGTATAAATTGGATATTGTGATTTGATTGTTTCTCCAGCACTACCTAAGGTATCTTCAAAAGTAAAGTCATTGCTAGCATAAGTATAAACAGTTATAATATCTTTAAAATAATTATTCACATCAAAATCTACTAACTTTAAACTTTCTTCTAAACTACGATAAGAATCTTGACGTAAAACTTCGCTATAACCAGTTTGATATGCATAATCTTCACTAATATTCCTCGTTTTTGATAGTTCTACATCAACAGGAGCTAATTCCAACAAATTAGCCGTCATGGAATTTTTGATAGATAAAGAACTAGAGAATACACAAATCGTTACAAAAAGCATTAAACAAATAACAGTCATGGAGAACACCATCGTATTTACTTTACTACTAATTTGTCTTAACACAAAACTATTAAGTCCTTTATAATAAAGATTCTTGAAACTCATAACAATCTTTAATATTAAACCTGATAAAGACCAGAAAATAAAGAAAGTAGAAACACATCCTAAAATAATCGGAATAAAAATATCATTTGCACCTGTTAAAGTATCAACTCCAGCAGTAACCAAATAATAAGCATAGCCTAGAGCGCACACTGAAATAATAAATACAATCGTACATATAACAGGATTTTTCATTTTTACTTCTTCGCTTTTTCGGTTAGCATAAATCAAATCAATTAATTTACAACGTCCCACATTAATAACATTAAAGATCATAACTAAAAGATACATAATACCAAAATAAATAATGGTTTTAATCATAGCACTACTAGAAAAAACAAAGGTAAACTGAGTAAGATCTGCCTCAAAACTGTTGGCAACAAGTACACTCATAAGCTGTGATGCACCGACACCTACAATAAGACCAATAACTAAAGAGATAATTCCAATAATAAGAGTTTCCAAAAGTAAAATCTTCGAAATTTTTCCTTTACTCATACCTAAAGTTAAGTAAATTCCAAACTCTTTATTTCTTCTTTTCATTAAAAACCGACTAGCATAAATAATTAAAAAACCTAGAATGAATGATACAAATACGCTAACACCCGAAAGCATATTAACCATTAAATCAATAATTTCTCTAGTACTAGATGTAACATTTAATAAAACAGTTTGACTACCAATCGCATTAAAAACATAAAATATGGCAACACCCAAAATAAGAGTGAAAAAATAAATGGCATAATCTTTAAAGCTTTTCCTAATATTTTTTAAAGATAACTTAAAGAGCATCATTTAAATCTCCCCCAAGAATAGTTACCACATCAATAATTTCATCAAAAAATTCTTTTCTCGATTTATCAGCTTTCACTAACTCATTAAATATTTTCCCATCTTTAATAAATATAACCCGACTTGCATAAGAAGCACTAAAAGCATCATGCGTAACCATTAAAATAGTTGTTTTAAGTTCGGTATTTAAGTAGTTAAAGCTTTCAAGTAACATTCTCGATGACTTTGAATCTAATGCTCCCGTTGGTTCATCAGCAAGCACTAATTTAGGATTTGTAATAATAGCTCTCGCACTTGCTACTCTCTGCTTTTCTCCTCCACTCATTTGATAAGGATATTTTTTTAATACATGTTTGATATTGAGTCTACTTGCAATATCCTCTATTTTTTTATTCATGAGTTTAACCGGAACATTTTGAATAGATAAAGCAAGGGAAATATTTTCATAACCAGTTAAGGTATCAAGTAAATTAAAATCTTGAAAAATAAAACCTAATTCTTCTCTCCTGAAACGATTTAATTCATTTCCCTTTAATTTCGTAATATCATCACCTGCTACATAAATATGTCCACTGGTAACTTTATCAATCGTCGAAATACAGTTAAGAAGCGTTGTCTTACCACTACCACTTGCACCCATAATAGCAACAAATTCACCCTTATTAACACTAAAGCTAATATTATCAATCGCTTTTGTTAAGTTAGATTTATTACCATAATACTTTTCTATTTTTTCTATTTTTAAAATTTCTTCCATAAAATCTTTCCTTTCGTTTGGTATTATATACGAAAAAAAGAAAAAAATCGTAAGTTTAATCTTACATAACCTTACAATTTTGTAATCTTACTTAACTTCTTTATAAAATAAATTATTATCAAAAATAAATTTAACTTTCGTATATTCTCCTTCAATAGAATCTATCTCTAATTTATGTCCAAGCTTTTTACATAAATTATTAACGATATATAAACCCATACCAGTAGAACCCGGAACTTTTCTGCCATTTTGTCCTGTAAACGTTTTATTTAAGACTCTCCCAATATCAGATGCCGGAATACCCATACCATTATCCAGTATTTCTAAAACAATATGCTTATTTTGTTTATAGGCTTTAATTTCAATTTTTTTATCATCTATATCTCGCATATATTTCATACTATTACTAATCACTTGATTAATCATAAATTCTAACCATTTGTAATCAGTTAAAACTTTAATATTATTAACATCACTTATAATATCAATATTCCTTTCTAATAAAACATCTTTATTTTTAAGCATAACTTCACGAATGACTTTATTTAAATCTACTTCTTTAATGATATAATCTACCTCAGTATTTTCGACTCTAATATAATAAAGAATTTGTTCTAAATAGTTATCTACTTTATTAATTTCTTTCACTAAAGCTTTACTAGTTTTTTTATTATGAGTATATAAAATTAATGCTGATAAAGGAATTTTAACTTCATGAATCCAAAGCTCAACATACTCTTTAAAATCATTAATCTTACTCCGATAATCTCTAATATTTTCATTCATGGATTTATTTATTTCATATAACATTTGATAAAGTATTTCTCCATCTAAAAAGTTTGGTTTACTAACTAGTTCACATATTAAGTATTTTTCATCTAATAACTCTAACTTAGATAATATCTCTTTATAAAAAAAGTTTTTCCTGAAATAATCATACAAAAAGAGAGTAATAAAAAGCAAAAAGTAAATAACTGTAAAACACCATCTAAATTCATCAATTATTTTAAAACCGATCATAAAGGATAAAAGAATAAAATAAGTTAAAATAACGAGAATAATGATAATAATTTTATCTTTTAAATAATCTCTTAATTTCATAACAAAATATAACCTTGTCCTTTTCTTGTTTCAATCGCGTCCTCTACTCCAAGTTCTCTAAATTTATTTCTAAGTCTACTAATATTAACAGTTAAAGCATTATCATTGATATACTCATCATTATTCCAAAGTTCTGTCATTAACTCATCTCGAGAAACAATACTTCCCATTCTTTCATACAAATAAAGAAAAATAATCATTTCATTTTTCGTTAAAATTACTTCTTCCTTCTCTTTCTTCACAATTCCCCTTTTTACCTCGATAGTAAGATCATGATAAAGAATGACATCCATAATATTTTTCTCAAATCTTTTTAAAACTGCTCCTATTCTTAAAAGTAAAATAGTTGGATTATAAGGTTTCGTAATATAGTCATCTGCACCATAACTCATCGATAAAACCTCATCTATCTCCGTATTTTTACTAGTTACCATAATTACTGGAATATTACTTACCTTTCTTAAATTTTTAAGTAATATCTCTCCATTCATATAAGGAATATTAATATCAAGCAAAATTAAATCAGGGTGAATACTTAAAATATCATCTAACATATTAGTATAACTATCTAAAATTAAAGCATCATATCCGGCATTACTAAGAAGTTCTTTTAATTCTCCTCTAACACTTTCATCATCTTCAATAATTAAAATCTTTTTCATATCAATCACTTCCTTAGTATACCATATTTTTAAGATTTTTGTATTTCTTCATAAACTTTACTTTTAGGAAACACAAAACTAACTTTGGTATATTCTTCATATTTAGAATCAATAAAAACTTTAATATCTAATTTTTCACTTAACTTTTTAACTAAATATAAGCCAATCCCCGTTGCATACTCCTTCTTTCTATTACTACCTGTAAATCCTTTATCAAAAACTCTTGGTACGTCCGATGCACGTATTCCACAACCATTATCTAATATTACTAAAACCACTTGATTATCTTTTCCTTCACTATAAATTTCAATAGTCTTTTCCTCTTTATCTAAATATTTTATTGCATTATTAAGGACTTGACGAATCATAAAAGATACCCACTTTTCATCCGTATAAACGATTACTTCCAAATCATGAACATTTATAATAATATGTTTACTAAGTAAAAGATCTTTATTCTTCAAGACTAATGGATGAATAAGTTCATTTAATTTAATTTTTTTGACAAAATAATCTTTTTCTGTCGCATCACTTCTCGCATAATATAAAATTTGCTCTACATATTCTTCTATTTTTCTTATCTCATATTTTAAAGAAGCATCTTTCATATTATCAGCATATAAGGATAATGCGGCAATCGGTGCTTTTATTTCATGAGCAAAGCTTTCAATGTATTCTTGGTAATCTCTTTCTTCTCTTTCTATATCACCAATCTTATCATTCATCGCTTTAGAGGCTTCTTTTAAAGCATAATAATAAGGATACCCCTCAATAGATTGATCTTTTGAAATTATTTCAGAAATATAATACTTTTCTCCAAGTTCATTACAACTTTGAATAATTTGTAATGCTCTTTTCTTCTTCATAAAATAAATACAATACAAGTATAAAAAAGTAAAAAGTAAAATAAAAAGAATAAGTAGGATAGAAAAAATAAGTGGTATTTCTAAAAGAAAGAAAACAAAGAAAAGAATAACACACAAGCTAAATTGAAAAAGAATAAAAGCAATATTTTTCTCTAAAAATGTTCCAAAACTCATACGAAATAGCCAACTCCTCTTTTAGTTTGTACAAAATCAACTAATCCAATGTCTTCTAATTTTTTTCTTAAACGATTAATATTAACAAGCAAAATAGTTTCATCTAAGTAATACTGATCATTCCAAAGATACTCAATTAATTTTTCTTTACTTAAAACTTGACCTGCATTTAAAAACAAATAATATAAAATCCGAAATTCATTTCGAGTTAATTCTACTTCTTGATCATGATATTTAACAACAGAAAAATGAAGATCGAGCACAACGTCATGAACAACTAACTCTTTATAACGAGTTGGATCATGTAGTTTTAATGCTCTTCTTATCTTTTCAAGTAAAATATATTTATTATATGGCTTGGTAACAAAATCATCACCACCAGAAAGAATACTATTTAACTCATCTTCTTCGGTATTTCTACTCGTAACAAAAATAATCGGTGTTTGTTTATATTTCTTTACCTCTTTGCAAATCATAAACCCATTTTCATTTGGCAAATTAATATCTAATAATAATAAATCATATTCTTGTTTAGTAATGTCTTGAACAACATTTTGAAAAGAAGACAATGCCTCTACTTGATAACCTTCACTCTCTAAAAGAATTTTTAGTTCCTCACGAATTTTAGGTTCATCTTCCACAATAAATATTTTCATTTTTTCACTCTCCTACAAAAGAGAAGAGTAGCTAAAAATATTAAAACAACAGCAATTATTATAGTTTCATAATGAACTGAAAATAAAGGAGCATCTACATCACTGACAACCGAAGGCTCACTAACCACTGCAACTTCTTCAACTGGAATCTCATAATTCAAATTCACATAATCAATAAGGGAAAGAGTATCCATCAAATTATAAGGAACGTCTTCAATTACTTCCGCACCTAGTGTAATTAGTAACATTTCATGATCTTCATGATAAAATAAAGCAGACATACATAAACCAGCATTGGTAGTATTACCTGTTTTACTACCAATAATCTTAGAAGTATCTAAATTAAGAGCTCTATTATATTTATTCACTGATGCTTCTACCTGAAGTCCATTTGTTAAAGTATAATTTTTCGTTGTATAAACGGTTCTAAAAATAGGATTTTCTAAAGCATAAGATAAAATGAGCAATTGATCATAAGCTGTGGAATAAGCACCATCTTGATCAAGTCCGGTTGTGTTAACATAATGAGTATTTGTTGCACCTATCCTAGTTGCAAGTTCATTCATTTTTGTAACAAAATCACTAACATTTCCACTTACAACATAAGCTAGAACTTGTGTCGCATCTGCGCCACTTGGAAGGATTGCTGCATATAACAAATCCATATAAGTAACGGTATCACCGGGCTTTAATCCAGCAACCGAAGCATTCCAATAAATACCCGCAAGCATTTCACTTGTAATGGTAACAGTAGCACTAAAGTCATTTATATTTTCTATAGCAGTAAAAACAGTCATAATTTTAGTTAAACTAGCAATACTACGTACTTCATCACTATTTTTATCTAATATAACAGTATCAGCATCCATATCATAAACAATAGCAGCTTGACTATTAATATCAGGCATATCAAGTGCATAAACACCAATTGGAAAGAAACAAACGAATAATAAAAGTATCTTTTTCATAGTATCCCTCTTCGTACTCTCTTATTATAACAAATAAAATAGAGATTTAAAACTAACATTTATTCCATCTTTTTGGTTTCTTCTAGTAACAAATCAAAATCTGATTTATATAATCTATCTTGCTTAACACGATATTTTTCAAATTCACTTAAAGCTTTATCACAAGCTATTTTCTTTGATATTTTACCAGCATCTTTTAATATATCTCTGTTATCTAATAATAAATATTTATCCAATAAATTGCTCCAATCTTCCATAGTCATTGGAATATTTCTTCTAGCTCTAGATTCAGCTAAATCTAAGAATGAAGAAACGATCAATTCTAATTCTTTAATTTCTTCTTTCGATAAATAATTTTTAGCAATAACAACATCTGTTTCTAAAATTTTTCCATCAGGTGCATTTCTCCAAGAAGTAAGTCCCATATGTTCTTTTTTATGATCTACACGATTATATATAAGTTCAGCTGCAGTTTGATAAGATACAGAATAATGCATTTTATTCTGCACTTTCTTAAAGAATATAATAGTTATAGGAGAATTTCTATCATAATCAATACTAGTTGCATAAATATCCGTAATTTTTTGATAAAATCTTCTTTCAGATAATCTTATTTCTCTAATTTCAGCAAGCAACTTATCAAAATAATCCTGGTTAATGAAAGAACCGTTTTTCATTCTTTCCTTATCTAAAACATAACCTTGAATTGTAAATGTTCTTAAAACTCCAGTTGCCCATCTTCTAAATTGGGTTGCTCTCACAGAATTTACTCTATATCCTACTGAAATGATAGCATCTAAATTATAAAACTCTACATTTCTTTTAACGTTTCTATTACCTTCTTTTTGAACTAATTCCATTTTGGAATAAGTTGAATCCTTCTCTAATTCTTTTTCATTATAAATATTAATTAAATGTTTAGCAATAGCAGGTTGCTCAACATCAAATAACTCCGCCATTGCTTTTTGTGTCATCCATAAAGTTTCATTTTCATAACGAACTTGAATCCCTTTTTCTTTTTCATCTACCTTAAATGTAAGAAATTCCTCTGCACTACTTCTAATCATTAAATCTTTCACTTTATCATCTCCGTTCTTTTAAATTTTATTTTTTTATCAATCTCTATCATATTCACATAAATATAATTTGCCTACTACCTAAATCAAGTATACCACCCAAGAAAGAAAAGATAAAGCTTTTTAACGGCAAAGGATTAATAATTCTCAGTAATAATTTAGAATATTAGGCATGGAAAAAGCTACCAATAAAGTAGCTTCTGAAGCAGATGTTTTTTAAGATACCTACTTTTTTCATTCCATAATATTTTTCTTAAATCCAAAGTAAGTTGCCATAAAATAAATCGCATAAATCATTAAAAATAAAATTAAATTACTAAAGAAATAAACTAAATAAACTGTATCATTTGCTAAAATTAATTTAAATAAATCATTGAGTGATGTAATGGTACAAATACTTACAACGATTGGATAAACTAAAGGAAATAAGAAAAATAATAATAATTGTTTACGAACAGTTTTAAATAACTCTTTATCTCTAACTCCGAGCTTTCGGAGAACTGTATAACGATATTTATATTTAGTAGAATCACTTAAAGATTGTATAGCTAAAATTGTACCTACTACTGCTGTAAAAATAAATGCTACATAATAAAATACAAAACTAGTAATTGTCATAAATCCATTATTATTCGCTTCTTCTTGTCCTCTTACCACAATATTAGATAAAGAATAACACACTTGATAACCATATTCATTCTCTTCGCAAAAATCAGGTGATGCAAAAGCAATTAATTCATTTGCTAACTCTTCGGTTGTATCTTCTTCAGTATCAATAATTAAATGAGATTCACTAACAAGTAACCCTTCTGTTGCTCTATCAGGAACCACAATAATATAACCATATCCATAAGCCCACGAAGAAGTATACCCTTCGGTTCGAAATTCTTTTAAATGAAGATTTACCCCATTTGATAAAGTAATATTTTCTATCTCTTCAACATCTAAAGTATCCTTATATTCTCTTGTCGCATGTAAAAGATATTCCCCTTCATCTAAAGAAACAGGATCCATTCCCCTCATTTCTAATAATTTATTATAAGAACTAAGAGAAATGACTAAATCAGACGTTCTCCAAGTATCACCAATTAAATTTAAAATATTATTCGCTGAATCTACGTAAGCATCATATTCGAATGTTTCAAGTATGGTATAATCTTCATCTACTAAATTGACATATTCTGAAAATTTTGCTTTATCATCATTGATATTAATATCATAAGGTGCAGCAAGTTCTATTTGATAATCAAACATTCCTTTAAATAAACTAGACATATTAAGTGATACAAGTGTTAATGTAATAAGAAGTGTAAGTGTACCCAAAGTAAAACTCATTGTTTTCACTTTCGAACGAAATGTTCTTGCTACAAACAAATTATCAGAAGTATATTTTAATCTTTTATTTTTCAATACAAAATTTAAAATAAAATCAGCAAGCGTAAAAGTAATACCATAAATACTAACAGCAAGCATACCTATACATAAAAAGATTGTACCCATATTAGGTTCCGTTCCTATATGAAATTCTCCATCAAACAAACAAATGGCATAAATTCCTAAAGCTAAAGAAATAATAAATCCAATATTTCTAATATTTTTATGCTTTATCATATTCTTTTCATTTTGACGTTCAAAATATAATAAATCATACACTTTCATCTTCTTTATTCTTCTATTCGATAAAAATAATACAATTAAATAAATAATACCAAAATAGAGCATGGATAAAAACAAAGCATTACTATTGAAATCCATTAAAACTTGATAAGGAAGATCAAAAATGTTCATAATAATCGCTGAAAACAAAATACTAAAAAGATATCCAATAGGAATAGAAACTAAAAAAGCAAAAACACCTAAAAACAAATTTTCTAAAGTAAACATTCTAGATATTTGCCTCTTCTTAATTCCTAAAACCATATAAGTGCCAAATTCATGACTTCTTTTACTAAACATAAACTTTGTCGTATAATTTATTAGGAAACAAACAACTAAAATAATAAAAGCATTAACAAAATACATCACATACTTAAAATTATCCATCACACTACTTAAATTAAGTACATCTTCACTATTTGAAATTAAATTAAAAGCAAAGATAAAAGAAAAAGCAAGAGTTACTGTAATTAAATAGATAATGTAATCTTTAATACTTCTTTTAGCATTACGAACCCCCAACTTACTTAGCAAGAGAATCATCTCCTCCTAAAAAAGTTAATACATCTAGTATTTCATTAAAAAATTCTTTTCTAGACTTTTCTCCTTTTAATATTTCATTAAATATTTTTCCATCTTTAATAAATATAACTCTTTTACAAAAACTAGCACTAAAAGAATCATGAGTAACCATTAAAATAGTTGCATTTAATCTTTCATTCATTTCATCCATAGTTTCCAAAAGCATTCTTGAAGACTTAGAGTCTAAGGCACCCGTTGGTTCATCAGCTAAAATAAGTTTAGGTTCATTAATCAAAGCTCTTGCACACGCACACCTTTGTTTTTGACCACCACTGACTTCATAAGGAAATTTATCAAGAATGTCACTAATTCCTAATTTTTTTGCAATATCATCAACTTTTTTATCAACCTTTAAAACATCTTCATGATTAATAATTAAAGATAAAGCAATATTTTCCTCGATAGTAAGAGTATCGAGTAAATTAAAATCTTGAAAGATAAAGCCTAAATTTTCTCTTCGAAAATCTGCTAACTCTTCTTCTTTCAATGTTGTGATATCGACTCCATCTAAATAAATATTACCACTAGTAACCATATCAATAGTTGATATTGTATTTAAAAGGGTTGTTTTACCACTACCACTTGCACCCATGATAGCAACAAACTCTCCCTCACTAACTAGAAAACTAATGCCATCAACAGCTTTCGTAATATTACCATGACTACCATAATATTTTTTTAAATTTTGAACTTCCAAAATTTTTTTCATTTTTCCATCACCACTACCATTATAGCAAACAAAAACTGTAAAAAATATTACAGTTTTGTTATAAAGCAATTAAAGTAATCTCGGTTGGATAAACATTACCACCATGATAACGTAAATAAAACTTATAAGTAGGATCAATCTCTTTAATCATTTTTGGAATTTTCCACAAATCTTCATTCTTATGATAAACAGAAATTAATAATTTAGGATGATCATTCTTAATATGATTGATAGCTCCCTTCAAAGCTTCTTGTTCCATTCCTTCAATATCTGCTTTAATGATGGTAATCGCTTCTCCTATATCTTCATCTAACGTAACCATCGGTATCATTCCGTCTGTAGAAATAAGAACCGTATTCGCTGATGCATCAACCCCACTATTTATAACTGTTATAGCGCCTTTCTTATCACCAACACCTTTTAAATAGCAAACAACATTCGGATAATCTTTCAAATTAGATACTAACACTTGATAAGTTTCAGGAGTTATTTCATAGGCATAAATTTTTTTGTAAGAATCTCCATAATTACGTAAAAAAGAAATAGTAGAATCACCTGTATAAGCACCTAAATCAACAAATATCTCATTGTTACATGATGGAATTAAATCCAAATCAAAATAATCATCATAACATTTTTCTATTACTTCACTAAGTGTATTAAAATCATAATGAACCCAATTATTAAGTACTCCATAAAGTAATTTTTTAGAGCGATAATCTTCTAAATTTAAATACAATTCTTCAAAATCATCTACATGTTCCTTTAATTCTTTTACCTTTAACTCAATTTCTTCATAATTGTTATTTTCTATATCCATACTACCCCAATAAAGAAATAGATTAAAAAATTTCATCATATTTTTCTTAGCAACGTCATCAATTTTATCAAATGAAGAACGTATTTGATGATATAATTCTTCCTTACTTAAACTCCTAATTTCTTGAAGCAACAATGCAAACTTCAAATCTATTTGATTCATATATTTAAATCCTCCAGTTAAATATATGAAAAAATCGTTATAAAATTACTCATCCCTAAAATATTTATTTAATACTGGTTTTAATAACTCAATAATAGCAAAACTAAATATATTAACAATAATAACAAAAAGAAACTCACCCATAGAAATGGAGGTTAACGAAAATATTTTTCCAATCGGTGTTAAAAATACAAGTAGTTGTACAACCAGTAAAACAGCGATTCCAACATTTAAATATTTATTAGAGAAGAATCCTCTATCTTTAATTTGTTCTTTTAAACTTCGACAATTATAAGCAAAAATAAATTCATTTATTACAATACTAAGTAAAGCAAGTGTTTGAGCAAGTTCTACAGACTCACCTACAAATAAAGCATAAACAATCATCGATATTCCAGCCTCAACAATAACCGAAGTAATTAAAAAGGATATAAAGTATGGCGTAAAAATTGGTTTATTAAGCCCATTTGGTTTCCTTTTCATATTATTTTTAGAAGCACTCTCAAAAGCAAGCATAATAGACGGAACAGTATCCGCTACCAAATCAATATACAAAACATGAAGAGGTAAAATAATATTCTGACTCAAAAACATGCCAACAATAATAATGACAATTTCGGTAAAATTACTAGATAAATTATAAAAAACATTACTAATTACATTATCATATATTCTTCTACCTTCATCAACCGCTGTAACAATCGTTGAAAAAGAATCATCTAAAAGAAGAATATCTGCCACATTTTTTGTTACATCAGTACCATTTTTGCCCATTCCTACTGCTACACTGGCAAGCTTCATCGCTGGAGCATCATTGACACCATCTCCAGTCATCGCAACAACTTTGCCCTCACTCTTTAATGATTCAATAATTTGATATTTCTGCTCTGGTGTAACTCTAGCAAAAACACGATAATTTTTAACAAGTTCTTTCATTTCTTTATCAGTTATATGCTCAAATGAGGTAAGTTCTATTCCCATATTATCACTATCTACAATTCCTACTTCTTTAGCGATAGCCCGACCTGTTTCAATATTATCACCCGTAATCATATAAACATCAATATGTGCATTTTTACAAATCTTGATAGCTTCTTTAACATCATTACGCGCCGGATCTTTAAAACCGATAAGACCAACAAAGACAAGATCATTTTCTTCTTTCTGATAATCTTCGTCATCTTTAATATTCTTATCATTTTTTTTATAAGCAAAAGCTAATACTTTTAAAGCATGATTAGAATACTCTTTTTCTTTTTCCTCCAATTTTTTTTTATCGTCTTTCCCAAGTTTCTTTTCTTTTCCGTCTATCAAAATAGAAGAACTTCTACTTAAAACGGAATCCAAACTTCCTTTAACATACTTATATCTTTCTTGACCATTTTGATTAATTGTACTCATCATTTTTCTTTCCGAATCAAAAGGAATTTCCATAACTCTTGGATTTTCTTTTTCTAGATTTTCTTTTAAAATATTGTGTTTTGCTAAATAGTTAGCAACTGCTACTTCTACTGCATCTCCATAATATTTTTTATGTTCATCTAACACAGCATTATTACACAAACCAATAATACGTACAAGCAATGGATAACGATGAAAATCAAAATGATCTGGTTGATAATCTTCATAATTTACAAAAAGACGAATAACTTCCATTTGATTGGTTGTAATTGTTCCTGTTTTATCCGAACAAATAATTTCTGTTGCACCTAAAGTTTCAATTGCCGCCATATTTCTTACCACTGCTTTCTTCTTGGCCATGGCACTAACTCCAATTGATAAAGTAGCAGTAATCGCAATTGGTAAAGACTCCGGTACACTTGCAACAATCATAGAAATAGAAAGCATAATTAAAGATAAAACATCATAATCTTTTACAATTCCAAAAATAAGAACAAATATTACTAAAAAAATAGCTAAAACCGAAATAAAAGTACTAATTTTTTTAACCTTTACTTGTAAAGGCGTAATCGGTTCTTCATTTTTATTTAAAGAATTAGCAATTTTTCCCATTTCGGTAGACATTCCAGTACTAGTTACAACTGCTATAACTTTGCCTGTAACGAGATTTGTTCCCGCAAAAATCATATTGCTTATTTCATGAATATTTTTCTTACCCATGATTACTTCATCACTTTTACTAACATAACCACTTTCACCAGTTAAAATAGATTCATCTACTTTCGCAAACATCGCATCTATCACTCTTGCATCAGCAGGAACTTTATCACCAGCCTCTAAAACCAAGATATCACCAACTACTAAATATCGAGAATCAACTTCTTTTTGTATGCCATCTCTTTTTACTGTTACTTTCGTTGTAGTATATTGTTTTAATTTTTCAATGGCATCTTCTGCTTTACTTTCTTGAAAATACCCCATCAAAATATTAACAAAGGTACAACCTAAAATAACAATCGGATCCAAATAATCCCCATCACCAAGAATAGCATAAATAAGTGATAAAACACCTACTACAAGTAACAAAATAATCATTAAGTTTTGAAATTGTTTTAAAAAAATACTGATTTTTGTTTTCTTTTTTCCCTCTTCTAATATATTAAGTCCATTTTGATTTAATCTAGACTTTGCTTCTTCTTCGGTTAGACCATTTTCACAAGTATTTAAATCTTGATAAATTTCTTTTATTTCCAGATTATAATATTTCATATCATCACCTAATCTAGTATAGCACAAATCATAACAAGTTTCTTAAAAAGCCAAAAAGGTATACTAAATTTGACAAAAAAAAGGACTTACGTCCTAAATATAAATATTCTCTTCTCTTCTTTTTGGTGCCTCATAATTAATTGGATCTTTATATTTTTCCACCAAGCAAACTTTATTTTCTGCTAAACTCTTTGGTACATCAATAACCCTTTGATTTTTAGAACCTTTAAAATATAAAGAAAGACTTTTTTCTTTTAAGATAAATTTTCCATCGACTAAAACATCGATATAATTAAGAAACTCTCTTCTATCCTTATCTTCTAGCATCTCTTCATATAAAAAGCCGGTATAACACCAAACATTAAGACCTATGCTTTTAGCATATTTAGCAATAACAGCACATTCTTTAGACTGATAAACGGGATCTCCTCCAGAGAATGTTATTCCATCTTGACCTTCTAATTCATCTAAGGCTAGTAGCACATCCTCAACATCTACAAGCATACCACCATCAAAAGACCAAGTAGATGGATTTTGACATCCAGGGCAATGATGACCACAACCTTGAGTCCATAATACTGCTCGGATACCTTCTCCATCTACAATCGAATCTCTTTGAATATCGCTAGCTAAACGAATTTGCATTATGCTGCCTTATCGTTTAAAATACCTTTAACAGAATGTTTTACACGATCTCTTTCTTCGGCTTTTTTACCATTATTAAATCTATCAGTTGTGCCAACCAAATAACCAGTTATTCTTCTAATTCTTTCAAATTTAACCCCTTCACCAACAATTCTTTCACTATCTTTCATTTTTATCCTTCCCTTCTAATTTCCATAATAAGATAGACTTGCATTTTTTACTCTCTCAACCGTTACACCCTCAGATTCATGTCTACCACAACCTGGGCAAACATCATTAATAACCCCTGTATATCCACATACTGGATCACGATCTACTGGATGATTAATTGCTCCATATCCAATATCATTATCATGCATCAAACGTACAATTGCTTCAAACGCTTCTAAATTATTCGCTGTATCTCCATCAAGTTCAATATAACTAATATGACCTCCATTTGTATATTTATGATATTTACCCTCAATTTTAAGTTTATCTGCAACACTAATATCATAATATACTGGAACATGGAATGAATTTGTATAATACTCTCTATCTGTTACACCTGGAATAATACCATAAATAGATTGATCAATTCTTGTAAATCTACCACTTAAACCTTCCGCAGGTGTAGCAATAAGGGAGAAGTTAAGTTTATATTCTTCTATATATTCATCACACTTATCTCTCATAAATTTAATAATTTCAAGTCCTAACTTCCCGGCTTTCTCATCTTCACCATGATGATGACCACATAAAGCTTTCAAACATTCAGCAAGACCAATGAAACCAATCGTAAGTGTTCCATTTTTAAGAACTGGCTTTAATCTTGAATTTGGTTTTAATCCTTTCGAATCAATCCACACACCTTGACCAAGCAAGAATGGGAAATTATAAACTTTTTTACTACATTGAAGTTCAAATCTCTCTAATAATTGATCTTTAACCATATCCATAATACTTTCAAGTTCTTCGTAGAACCCTTTCATATCAGCCTTTTTACCATCCAAAATTCCATGCTTAATACCAAGTCTTGGTAGATTAATCGTTGTAAATGATAAATTCCCTCTTCCCGGAACCACTTCATTATCTGGATTAGCTGGATTAGCCATTACTCTTGTACGGCATCCCATATAAGCAATTTCCGTTTTATAATCTCCAGGTTTATAATATGGTAAATTAAATGACGCATCAATAAATGAGAAATTTGGAAATAATCTTTTCGCAGAAACCTTACAAGATAACCTAAACAAATCATAGTTAGGTTCCCCAGGATTATAATTAAGTCCTTCTTTAACCTTAAAGATTGAAATTGGGAATATTGGTGTTTCTCCCTTTCCTAACCCAGCATCAGCGGCAAGCAAATAATTTTTCGTAACCATTCTTCCTTCAGGAGAAACATCTGTACCAAAATTAATAGATGAAAATGGTACTTGTGCTCCTGCTCTAGAATGCATTGTATTTAAATTATGAATAAATGCTTCCATTGCTTGATAAGTCATTCTATTTGTTTTAGCCATCGCTTTATCATAAGAAACTCTAAATATTCTTTCTACTTCACTACTATCTTTATAATACTCTTCAAAATCACTTATATCAAATTCAATAGACTTTAATTTGTCAATATCTTTAACAATATGATCCCATTTAATCAAATTAACAAATCCCATTAAATCAAAGTAATCATATAAAGTTTGTTTAAATTGTTTTCTAAATGTTTTTAAAACGCCAGGTGCTAAAAAATAATCAAACGCTGGAATACTTTGTCCACCATGTTGATCATTTTGATTAGATTGAATTGCTATTGCTGCAAGTGCAGAATAACTCATAATGTCTTGTGGACAACGTAAGAACCCATGCCCTGTTGAAAAACCATCTTTAAACAACTCTAATAAATCAATTTGACAACAAGTAGTAGTACCCATTGGTAAGAAATCCATATCATGAATATGAATCGTTCCATTATCATGTGCCTCTGCAAATTTTGGATCCATCATATAAGATTTAGCAAATTCTTTTGATAAATTACTTCCGTATTGAAGCATTGTACCCATCGCTGAATTTCCATCAATGTTACCATTTTCTCTTTTATTATCATCTTCTAAAGCTGTCTTCAAAGATAAAGATTCAACAATTTTCATTAATTTATGATATCTTTTTTGAAAAACATCTCTTGATTCCGCTCTTCTTTTACGATAACTTGAAAATGATTTTAATACATCATCATAACCAAGTTCTGAAAGTTTAGATTCAATTAAATCTTGAATATCCTCAATTTTAATAATTTCTAAACCAGCATATTTTTCTTTAATAGTATCAATAACGCTATTAAAAACCTTATTGCTATCTTCCGGATTATAGTTTTCATTTAATGCACTATCAAATCCTTTTTTAACAGCTATAGCAATCTTTTCTTCATTAAAAGGTACTTTCTTCCCATCTCTTTTAATAACTTTTAACGATTCTAACTTCGTATCCGTTTTCATACTCTTCCCTCCACTTAATACATCTACGATTTACAACTTGATTATAAATTCATATATAGAAAAAAACAAGTGCTTTTTTAGACAAATTTTTGCCATTTTTTTAAGATGCCCATAAACACTTAGAAGAATGAAAAAAATTTTTTTGTTCGCTTTACGACAATTGACAATTATTTAACAAAATGAACATTCGTGATTTCAAAAAAATCTTAAAAGGTGTTTTTTGAAAAAAGTAGGAACTCATTTTTTGGCTTAAATTAAGCAAATAGTAAAAAATATTTTTCTAAAAAAACGAAGTTTGACTATTTTTTTAAAATACAAAAGGTGTTTTTTTAAAAGAAATATTATTTAGAAATTAAACCACAAAATACCTAGAAATTAGTAAAAGACTTGCAAGGAATTACATTTTTTAATATAATTGATATATCAAATGTCCTCGTAGCTCAGTAGGATAGAGCAATTGCCTCCTAAGCAAAGGGTGACGTTTGAAAAATGATAAAAACCCCAATAAAATCGGGAAAATTTGTTCTCGTAACTCAGTTGGATAGAGTATCCCTCTCCTAAAGGGAAAGTCGGCAGTTCGAGCCTGCCCGAGAACACCATTATTGTATATAGAAGTCTTGTAAATAAAGCATTTACAAGATTTTTTTGTATTTTTAAAAGTGTTACAAAGTATCACAATTTAACATCATATGGCACCTAATTCGGCACTTTTTTCGGCACCAATTTCGGCACTCGGTAAAACACTTCAAATTGTCTATAAAAATCAAGTAAAATATGAGCAAATACAGAGCGAGGAATTTCGTGTTGGAACAAACCAAAATTAAAGATAAGGAGTAAAAAATGAGAGAAGAATTTAAAAACATGAGGTTTAATATCACAGAGGATATGTATAATACTATGCTTGAAATGTTAGTCATACATCAAATGCTAGAAGATTTTAACCCAACTAAAAAAGAAAAGAGAATGCTTAATAAAAAGTTGAAAAACTTGCAATATCATTTTACGTATGAGCTACAACTTCATAACCCCATGCAAATACACATTTATAATAAATTTATGAAAGACGAATAGATAGGCATAACACCCTATCTTTTTATCTACTTTAATACTATATATATGAGGACAATTATTTTTTCCAAACATTAAATATCGAATCTTCAAACTTTTCATATAATGTTCGGGGTATTTCTGTACCTTTTGCAAATATAAAAGGGTTTACCAAAATGTATTGTTCCTCACTTTCTACTTGTATAATTTCTTTTTCTATTAAGCCATTAATGGCTCTATCAAAAGTTTTTGAGTTCATATTTAATATTTTACGTAAATCTCTTTTATTTAAAAAGCCTGCAAACATATTGCATTGTATTTTGATTAAATAACCACTATACTCGCCAAAACCAATATGACTTAGCATAGCAAATATAATTTGTGCCTCGCTACCTGTAAAACGCATTATTGATAAAATATCGCTTGTTTTACAAAATAACTTAGTGAAGGTTATATTTTGGTTTAGCTTTATATATTGTTTATCATGTTCTACTTGCGAGGCACGTCTAATACGCACCTCATCACCTGCATTTATTTCTTTACAAACATTGTAGTCTTTATCGACAATATAACCCTCGTGAGGCATTTGTTTTGGTAAATTTAACATTTAAAATCATCTCCTTTTTGTTAAAAATGTCTCACATCTGTAAATAATTAGGACAAAAATGGCATATATTAAATAGCCATTTTTTCTTTTATATAAAGGGAAAGTTCACTAAAAAATGATTTTATCTATCTAATATCTTATTTCAACATTCGCTAACACCTACCGCTAGAGCAGTAATCTCTACTTGCATTATACATACAAGTAGGACAATTTCTCTCGAAGCCTTGGTATTCAAGAGCCTTTGTGAATTGGCTACCAAACACACCTGAACCAAAACGTATCTTTGCTATCTCTTCTCTTATGACTTCTCTAACTATCTTTTCTACAAGTTGTTCGAGTTCACTTTTCTCGAACGGCTTGTTTCTTTTGGTATCTTTTTCTTTCATAGCCTTAACATTGACTTCGTTTATCATTTCAGCAATGTCGTATTCAAGCACTTCGCCAAAGCCTTTCCTAATACTCTCTAAGTCAAACAAGTCTTTAAACTCGTATTGTCTCATGAATATCGCCTCCATTGATTTTTTTTTACAATTACATTTTAAACGTTTTTGGTACGTTCTGTTATCTCTAAACAATTCTTTTTTTCAAAAATTCTTTGAAATCTTCGTCTTTAACTAAGTACCTACCGCTCAAACGTATAGCAGGAAGATGTCTATCACGAATTAGCTTTTGGATAGTCTTAACGTTAATTCCCGTCATGCAACTTATTTCCTTAGTGGAATAAAATTTCATGTACTCACACCTCCTAGGACTTATATTCCTTTGCCCTTACTTGTTAGGAGTGAAAAGGCGGCTGCACTCCACTAAAAGAACCGCAAAAAAACAAGCCTGTTAAATAAGCCTGTTTTAGCCTTTTAGAGAAACAAATATCCGAGAGCATATAATCAATGTTATGGGAAGAAAAAAAGCTCCCACGCATGACTACTCAAAGAATAATCAGTACAATGGGGGCATAGTTTTGCGGTTTTTCTCTTGACTTTCTTAAAAAAGGGGCGGTTGTTCCTTTACTCACTTTGCGTTTTCAATTTGCACATAGTAAATAGATATATTACAAGTATATAGATACTATCTCCAAAACCACCAAAAGTAATAGTTGATATTACACATAATATTACGATTAAAACGTGTAAAATTATGCTTTTATAACCAAATTTGTTTAGCATATTAATTATCACGCATGATATAATACCTACAATAAAAGCAATACCCTGATAAAGCCCATGGGAAATCAAAGAAAAACTTTCTAAAACACTTGGCCATCTAATTATAATGGCAAGTATTAATAGCATAATTATAGCTATATCATATAGATTTATTTTTTTACCTTTTTTATTAATTATAATCAAAGTGGTATAAATTAAAACAATTGCATTATATAAGCTAAAGTTTTTAAGTAGAACTACCAGTAGTAATATCGTTAAAATTGCTGCGAAAATAGGAATGATTTTATATTCTTCTTTTAACTTTATTGCCAAATACCAAAATACATATATTAAACAAAGTGGAATTAATCCAACTCCCTCCATAACAAGTAGCAAAAGCAGTAGAATGAATAACCCTATTAAAATATAATCGAATATTCCTATATTATACTTTTGTTTTATTTCTTTAAAACTAGTACTCTCATTTGTTGTTTGAAGCTCGATACCACAATGAGGACATTCTGTTGCAGTATCACTTACTTTTTTACCACATTCTTTACATTTAATTAATGCCATATCTATCACTCTTTCTCATACATATCTCCATCACTTTCTCTTAGGCTATTTCCAACTATTGTAAATCTTTTCAAAACTTCGCCATCCGAGTAAACCCTTAAAGTATTTCCGCTTCTTTCATAAGTACAATCAAAAGTTATCGCACCTGTATAATAAGAACAAGTCTTATCTTTATACAATGTTATACTACTTCTGAAAGTATATCCATATCTCGTACTTTCATGAACGTAAGTTCCCTCAAGTGAAGATGTGCTAAATATAAAGATAATCGCTACCACAAGTATTATTGCAACAATACCAATAATTATCTTTTTCTTTTTATCAAGATGGTTAATAATATTTTTTCCCTTTATTTTTTCTTTCAAAAGATTATAACCACATTCAGGACAAACTTTGCTATCAGCTTTGACTTTTTCTCCACATTCAGGGCATTCTATTTTTAATTCTTCGTTTGGTGCTTTGCATTTTGGACAAGCCTTTGCTTTATCGCTCATTTCTGCTCCACATTCTTTACATTTAATTAATGCCATTTTTATTCTCCTAACCTTACTCCACAACTAAATTTTGATTTAACCAAGCTATTTGTTCTTCTGAAAAAGTATAGAATGTATCTTTAACACCATCTCTATTATCTTCAAGACAATGCTGATTACCATAAAAATTATCAAGCATGTCAAGATAATCTCTACCACTGTATGTCATTCCATCTTGGTTTCCATCATATACTGTAGGATTTACTAATTCACCAGTATCTGCATTTGTTAACAACCATTGAGTGGTATATTTATTGTTGTAATCATAATACCAAAAGTCAACAGAATACCTATCATCACATTTGCTTACATTAGTAATATATACTTTATTATTACGATGAAGGTTTGGGGCATCTATATCCCAATCTACTTCCATTAACATATTTAAAACTTCTTGCGTTTCTTCATCTATCTCATTTTCGCTATCCTTAGAATTAGGGCTAAATGCAAATAAACATGTAAATCCTATAGCAATTATTCCAATAATTACCATTAGTATTTTCCCAACATTTTCATTTTTATTTTTTTCTATTTTTTTGCCACAATTGGGGCAGTTTTTTTCTTGATTGCTTATATCTGCACCACATTCACTACATTTAATTAATGCCATTTGAAATTACACTCCTTTATCATATTTAAAAATTATCTTTTTTTGCAAATGTATTTCAGGAATTACCTCGTAAGTAAAACCTTTATTTAATAATTCTTGTCTCAAGACAGATTTTTTACTATCGATATTTTTAGGTATATCAAAACCAGTTAGCTTTTTAAACTCTTCATTGCTTAACTCAAAATCTTGTTTCTTGTCAAGTTTCTCATAAAGTGGTTCATATCTTTTCTTAGCCATTTTCTCAAACTCCTTTCTTGCTTAATATTATAACATAAAACCCCACCTATTGGTAGGGGTATTTGTTTATAAAAATATAAGATAATTATTAAAAGGCAGGTGGACTATGGAACATTCTAAAGACGATAATAATTACGTTTATTATTGGGTGGGAAAAAACATCAGAAAGCAAAGGAAATTAAAAGGTTGGACGCAAAGACAACTTGCCGAGAAGTGTAGTTTTAGTGAAAACTTTATCGGCGACTTAGAGAATGAAACATTTAAGACTTGCTCTCTAAACACTTTGTATCACATTTCCAAAGTGCTTGGTGTTCCTTTAAAAGTATTCTTTGAAGAATTAGACGAGAGCGATATTAAGCCAAAGAAATAAGATATGCAAAACACATATCTTTTTTATATCCTAATTGTATGATTTTATATTGGAGAATTATTAAATAAAAAAGAGGACTATTCTTCCTCTTGCAAATGATTTTCAAAATAATCTTCTTCACTTACGATTTTAAGTTTAGCACCTGTATATTCGCCAAAGTTAGTTTCGTCTAATTTCTTAAAGTCAATGGAGTTAATATTCTCATTGATAAAATTATAAAGCAAATTAGCAAAGTTTTGCTTAGCTTCCATATTATCATTAAAAATAAAGCCAAATAGTTCTTGGTATTCACTAGGTAAAATATTTTTATACAAAGGATATGTTATATTCATTTCCAAACTATCTTTTAAGAATTTATCTACTAACTTATCTATTTTTTTGGTAGGTATTTTGGTTTTATTATCAAGTGCATTTCTATCATAAGTGATTATATTTTCTTGTACTAATTTTTCTAAAATAGGTATGATGTATTCTTCTTTGTATTGATTAATTTTTTCGGGATAAGTTTTAATTCTTCGCATTACTTCTACAAAATCACGAGCAATTCTTTTTTTAGAGCTTGGTGTTGCAGTACCTAAATAATCATAATCTTTTCCAAATATTAGTTCTCGCTCATTTAAGGAAAGGTTAATGTTTTCAAATTGTCTGATGTAATTAAGAATATCTATTTTAAAATCGTATTCCTCGGTTTCGTCCTCAAGTCCGAGCTTTAGTATTTCGGGCATTACATAATCACTTACAAATTTTTGTATTTTTTCTAATTCTTTTCTTTCTGATGTATTATCTTTTCTTTTGAAAATATCCTCTTTTCTATTTTCTTTTAACATTTTCATAGTATTAATTGATTTCATTTTAACTCACTCTTTCAAATAATTTTTGGTTTCTTTCAATAATCTTTTGTATTTTGATTAAAGCCTCTTGAACTTGGCTTTTGTCGTTCATTGTTGGAACGTTATCATATATTAAGGCATATACCTCTTTTAAATCTCGGACTATCTTTAAAAGCAAATCGGATCGTATTGTAAAAGTTAAATCATTCGTTGTAATTCTATCCATATTTATATAGAAAAAATATAAGTCAGAGTTAGACACATACTCATCAGGTTTAAAAAGGTATATCACATCAAGAATATGCTTATTCGTGCAAATATTACTATATACATATTTTGTCAATGCTTTCATAGTTTTTGCAATTTCACTAGTATAAGCTTTACTTAATTGTTGGAAGTTTTCACTATTTTCCATATTGATATTAAGTGTTTGTAAATAGGCATTAAAGTAATTGTCAGAGAAAGACATTTCATTTAAGCCAAACTCTTTTTTGCTATCGTCAAAAAATAATTTTACAATACCATTATTTCCACAGGCAATTAGTTTATAAATTAAGCAAACGTCATTCATTTCTTGTTCTTGCAATTCCACTCCATATATATCATAAAACTCTTGCTTGTACTTGATTATTTCTTCTTGTTGGTTAGGATATAGGTAATCAAGTTTACTTATATAGATTTTATAATCACTATCTTTGTTTTTCTTATAACTTATATTTTCTTTTACAACACTATCAAACTCAACACTTTCCAAGTCGCTCATTTCTTCTTCTACTTCTTTTTTTACGAAGTCAAGCTCATTGATATTAGATAGATAATCATACCACTCAATAAACTTATTAAAAAGGTGTCGTGTATGGCTATCAATTAGATTTTTAATTGTTCTCGTGCTATATTTATACTTTCCTGTGTCTACATCATCACTTTCAAGACTACCATATAAGGCAATAGTTAGAGTATCCAATATCTCTATTTTTTTATCATAGAGGTTTTTGTTACTATCGGCAAAGAGAATGTTATTGATTTTAATTAGTGTTTTAAACACATCAAGCATAATGTCATATTGCTCTTTGTATTCCTTTCTAAAATCAGTTATTTCAAGAGTGTGTTCTAACGCATTAATATACTTGCTATTTCTAAAAATATTGTCCGATAAGGTATTATGTCTATATCCCATTAAAATCACTCCTACAAGCCAAATTATAGCATAAAAAAAGGCTATCTCAAACAGGATAGCAACGTTTTATTGTAATTCTTTATCAATAAAGGCTTTAATACTTTTATCAGAGCAGTCCTCTACGTTTTGTTTGTCTAAGCTATCAAACTTTAAGCTAAGTTCTTCGGCATAGCTTGAAGCCTTTTCCTTATCCATATTCTTTTCGCTAATTAAATATTTTTCGATAAAGTCAAAAAGATATTCTTCCCACATCATTTGCCTGTCTTTATTAGAATAATCATTCGTTAAATAAAGATACATAAGATAGTCGCCTTTATCAGAAGAATAGTTTTGTAAAAAGCCTTTGTATTCTTCTCGCTCTTTCTCTAACTTTTTAAGCTCGTTTGTCAGTTCTTGCATTTTCATATACATACCTCTTTTCTACATCAATATTATAGCATTAAAAAAGCTATCTTGCTATAAGATAACTTTAATTTTGTTTTTTAATAGCTTATTTTAGCTTGTTTATAGTTTAAAATAGTTTAAATTAGTCTAATTCACTTAGAATCTCGTTATACTTCATAAAATCATTGTATAGCTTTTGGATAGCAGTATATAAACTCGCTATTCTACTATCAATACTATTCTTAGAAGTATTATTCTTTTGTTGTACGCTCAAGAATTTTTGAAATTTCTTAATTGTTGCTTTAGATAACTCTTTTTCAGTATATCTATTAAGCATAACTTCAACCATAACCTCTCTAATATCGTTTAAATCTAAAATATTTTTTGTTTTACTATCTAACATTCTAATCACTTTCCTTTCTTTGTGGGGTTGCCACGTTTTGTTAGATTTTACAAACGTTTAAGTCGACTTGTTCGTTTGTGATTTCATTCTAGCAAAGAAAAGCGAGAAAAAAAGATACATAAAAAAAAGATAAGTGTACCATTCTTGAAAACTGCAAACCCTTTATTTACAGGACTTTCAGAGCTTTTTGATACCGATTTTTCGAGTTAAAAGTTTAAAAATAGAATAAAATTTTTTTAACATTTATTAGCAGGAGTACACTCATTTTTTATCCTTATATATATTTAATAGCTGTCGCAGAAAAAAACTATCATAAACTATCACAAACTATTACAAAGTATCACAAAGTGTTAAATTTTTTTTAAATCTTTTTTTTAAATCTCATTCGATAAATCGGAACAGGCATTTTTAAGAAATCCCCATAAATACTAGGTTTATGACTTGAAAAACTCTTTCAAAATTAGTGCAGAAAAAAATTTTTTTCGTTCGAGAACGTGCTTTTTTTATCTTGTATTATGTAATCACTCAAGCAAGAGAGAAAGGACGAGTGAGAACAATGACAAAAAAGATATGTGATATTACAGAGGTAGCAAGTTATTTACAGGTTTCTGTTTCCGAGGTTAGAAAGTTAGTGAGATCAAAAAGAATACCACACTTTAGAATTGGAAATAGACTAAAGTTTGACTTAATCAAAATTAATTCTTGGCTCGATGATTTAGAGGCACAAGAAAGCAAAAGAGTATTTATTTTCTAAATAAAAAAATAGCGGTTTTACTAGGAATTATGGGCAAAATATGATATAATTATATTAGATAATTTGAAGTTTTGCTCATATAAGAAAGGAGTTAAAAAAAGATTATGAGCATAAAAAGATTATCAAATAATAAATATAAAATAACAATAGAACTTGGATATGATATTTTAGGTAATAGAAAGAGAAAAACAGAAACATTTAATGGTACTAAAGCGGAGGCAACTATAAGAGAGGCAGAACTTATGAAAAAGTTTTACCACATCGGTCAGTCAAGTAATATAAACGACTTAAATTTCGAGGAATACTCTCAAATTTTTGTAGCAAAATATTGTGATAAAATTGGTCTAGTTACTAAAGATGGCTACGTAAGGTCATTAAAAATGATTATTCCAATAATAGGTAAAATTAAACTCAATAAAATTACCCCTCTTGTTTTAGACAATATGTATCAAAAATTAAAAATTGGCGAAAAAGGACAAGAGCTTGGCTACCACTCAATGTATGCTTATTACAAACTAATAAATGTTATGTTTAATCAAGCTATCAAATGGGAGCTTATTGATAAAAACCCAAACTTGAAAGCAAATAAACCTAAAAAAGAAAAAACAGAGCGTAGATATTATGACTTAGAGCAAGTTCACAAATTATTATCTTGCCTATCTAATGAAAGAATAAAGTATAGAACTCTGATAACTCTAGCTTTAGATAGTGGCATGAGAAGAAGTGAAATTTGTGCTTTACGTTGGAGCGATGTTGATTTTGATACCAATACGATTAAAATCAATAAATCTTTAAAGGTTGTTAAGGGTGTTGTTGACGAGGAAACTACAAAAACAGAAAGTTCAAAAAGAGAAATTATTGTTAGTAATGCTACCATTAATCTTTTGAAAAAGTATAAAGAATGGCAAGACAATTATATTAAAGAAATGGGTAAAAAGTGGATAGGTACTGATAGAGTATTTACTTCTAAAGAGGGCAACTATATGTACCCAAGCACTTGCGACCATACTTTAAGAAAAATAATCAAAAAATATAACCTAGACCCTATTTGCTTTCACGAACTAAGACATACATCTGCAAGCATCTTAATTCATAAAGGTATAAACCCAAAAGCAGTAAGTCAAAGATTAGGTCATGCCGACACAAGTATTACAATGGAAATCTATTCACATACCTTTGATGTTACCAAAAAAGAAAGTGCTAAAGCATTCGACGAAGTATTAAGTTATTAAAAAAATGGCACCAAAAAAAAGAAATGGCACCAATTTTCGGCACCAACCTAAAAAATCAAGTTCTAAAAGTTAGTAATAAAGAATAATAAAATGCTAAAAAAAACCTTAAATAAAGGGAAAACAAGCCTTTCTATATATTAAAAAAATGGTGTTCTTGTTGGAATAGAACACACCCCTCCTAAGCAATAGGTCGTTGGTTCGATTCCAATCGGGGACGCCATTAAAAGCACAAATAAGAGCATAACCACTCTTATTTTTTCATGTCGTTTTACTTCTCTTTTAAATTATGCTAAAATGAACATTGTGATGTTTATGAAAGAACTACTTAATAAACTTAAAAACTTTTTCAAATGGCTATTTAGATGGCTAAAATATATTATCATAATTATAATTAGTTTTATTTACTCACTATTAAAAAAAGAAGAAACGTCAAAAATAGAAAAAATCAAAAAAGAACTAAAACCAATCAAAAAAGAAAATAGAAACAATATAATAGAAATACCCAATGAAAATCCAAATAATTTAACCAAAAATTCTATTTTTAAGCCAACCAAAGAAATATTAAAGGAAGAAATCCTTATATTTTATTGCAAAGAAAAAAATATTAAAAAATACGAACTAGAAAAACAAGATGAAAAAATAATAGAATATCTTGAAGAAAAATTAATTCTTATTCTAGAAAAAGAAATTCTAGAAAAACATATAGAAACAAAAGAATTATTGGAAGAACAAATCAAAAAATTAGGAACAGATGAACTTTTAGTTTTAGAAGAGAAAAAGAAGATACCCACTCTTCTCATTAATGAAACATTAGAAAAGCAAAATGAAAATAGTTCTAACTTAATATTTTCTAACCCTACTTACCAATCCTATAAAGAAAAGACAATTACCCAACAAATAGAAAAAGCAACAAGCATATCAGCAGAAAATCTTAAACCTAAAACAAATCAAGAAGCATCAACTATCAATATGAATCCTTTCAATCCATCTTTTAATTTAGAAAAAGAAGAAAAATATCCGAATCAAGAAATAGAAACTCTAGTTCAAACAACACCCTTAATTATTTCTACCGCTATTCTTAAAGAAGAATTAGAAAAACCTCAAACAGATATAAAACAATCTAATGAAGAAATAAAAGAGTATACGCTAGAAGCGATGGATTCTAAAGAAAAAGTTAAAGAAATCCAAGAAGAAAAAATTAAAACAAGTTTAAAAGAAGAAAAGCAAGAAAATAAACAAGAAAAAGCAGAAGTAAAACAAGAGGAAAAAAAGCCTGAAGAAGTAAAATTCATATCCATTAATTTATACCCAATTGAAAATGAAACCAAAAGATTAGAACTAGAACAATCGGAATTAGAAGAAAAACGAGAATTTGAAGATAAAAATTATGACGAACTATTACTAAGAGTTGAGAATCTTTTAAAAGAAATTGAAAAAATAAAAACACTAAATTTAAAACCTGAAGATAAAAAACAAGTTTTAGCAAATGAATCTAAATTAAAAAATTTACAAAATAATATTGAAAACAAAAAAGCAGTAGATTTAGAAGCAGAAAAAACACTTTTAGAAGAAAATATTACAGAAGAAGAAATTGCTGGACTACTAGAAAACTTAAAAAAACTACATTTAGAACACCAAATTGATTTAAACGAACATTTAATAAATAAAGCAGAAGAACTAGAAAATTTAAGCAAGGAAAAAGTAGAAAAAATTGAAAAAGAATTAATCAAAATCAAACTAAAGAAAGCAAGCCGAAGTTTAGAACTTCCCTCTTTAATCCTTCTCCCCTTTATACGTAATCGCTATTTTTTTATGTTTACCGCCGGAATATTCGTAAACAATCACTTCAAATTATTAGATCATCTCTTAAAGCATAAATCAGTTACCTACACTCCTCCTCTACTTGAACACATAAAAAAAGGAAGTGATTCTCTAGAAGAAGCCTTAAATTTAACAATTACAAATCTTTCCTTTTTAAATTATTTAGAACAAAATATTTTATCAAAATATCCGGAATTACCTCTAGATGAAGAATATTTATTATACATAAATAAACTTCGTTATTCTCTTCTAAAAAATGAAGAAAAACTATTAAAGAAAAAGCAAACAATCGAAAAATACAATTTAAAATATCAAATAAAAATACGCAAATTAAAAAAGAAGAAAAAAGTTGCATAGGCTAACTCTCAAGCTTATGCAATTTTTCTTCTTCTTGAGCAAGTTTAACACGTTCTTGTTCTACCAAATTACTTGGCGCACGATTAACAAAATTTTCATTTGCAAGAAGTGCTTTTCTCTTTGCAATAGATGCTTTTAAACTTTGGATTTCCTTTTCTAAATTAAGCTTATCTTCCTCACTCATAACACTTTCAAAATAAATCGTTGCATCATACTCCCCAAAATGTACAGGATAAGCTGTAACATCAAGATTTTCTAAAGTAATATTTTCTATTTTAAGCATCTTCTTAATTAAATCATAATCACTATCATTATTAAATTTTACTTGAACACTTTTATTCATATGATTTTCTTGATAAGTTTTACGATAAAGTTTAATAAATTCTATCATATGTTCTACCTGTGTTGCATCACTCATAAATACTTCTTTTTTATTAAATTTCGGATAATCACTAATCATAATATTTTCTACTACTCCAGGTATCATACTATAAATCTCATCTGTTACATATGGCATAAATGGATGTAACATCTTTAAAATACCCTTAAGTACTTTAACAAGTACTTTTTTAGTAGTATCTTCATCCATATTAAATTTAGCAAACTCAATATAATTATCACAAAAATCATTATAGATAAAATTATATATTTCTACTCCGGCATTATTAAGTTCAAACTTATCCATATATTTGGTCACATTTTTAATGGTTTCATTATATTTAGATAAAATCCATTTATCTGTCAAAGATAGATTTTCTAATCTCTCATCACTAACAAAGCCTTCAATATTCATGAGAACAAATCGAGAAGCATTCCAAAGTTTATTAATAAAATTCCATGTAGACTTTAGTGCGTCTTCATCAAATTTCATATCAAGTCCATTTGATACGGCAGTAGTAAGGTAATAGCGTAGCGCATCTGCCCCATATTTTTCTATCATATCCATCGGATCAATACCATTACCTAAACTCTTAGACATCTTACGTCCTTCTTTATCACGAATGAGGCCATGAATTAAACAATATTCAAAAGGTCTTTTTCCTAAAAATTCTAAACCTTGAAAAGTCATTCTGTTAACCCAGAAAGGAATAATATCATAACCTGTTACCAAAACAGAATTAGGATAATATCTTTTTAAATCTTCAGTATCATTTGGCCAACCTAAAGTAGAAAATGGCCATAGTGCGCTGGAAAACCATGTATCAAGCACGTCCGCATCTTGTATCCATCCATCACCAATTGGCGCTTCCATATCAACATAAACTTCTCCATCTTTATACCAAGCAGGAATTCTATGTCCCCACCAAAGTTGTCTTGAAATACACCAATCATAAGTGATTTCCATCCAATGGTTCATAATTTTTTCAAATCTTTTCGGAACAAAATTAACCTTTTTATTCTTAATATTTTGATTTTCAAGAACACGATCTGCTAAAGGGCGCATCTTAACAAACCATTGTTTAGATAAATAAGGTTCAATTAAAGCACCACTTCTCTCACTAAAAGGCGCATTATGTGTAATTGATTCTACTTCAAGTAGTAACCCTTGCTCTTTCAAATCACCAATTAATTTTTCCCGAGCAAGGAATCGGTCTAAACCTTCGTAACCCACTGCATTTTCATTCATCGTTCCATTTGGATTAATACAAACGATTCTCTCTAAATTATGGCGATTTCCTACTTCAAAGTCATTTGGATCATGAGCAGGCGTAATTTTAACACAACCGGTACCCTTTTCCATATCAGCATGCTCATCACCAATTATAGGAATTCCTCTACCTACAATTGGCAAAATAACCATTTTACCAATTAAATGATTGTAACGTTCATCTTTCGGATTAACTGCAACAGCAGTATCACCAAAAAGGGTTTCTGGACGAGTTGTAGCAACATCCAAATATTCATCACTATCTACTAGCTTATATTTTAAATGATAAAAAGCCCCAGGGATATCTTTATAAATAACTTCTTCATTAGATAAAGCTGTCATACTAACAGGATCCCAGTTAATAATCTTTTCTCCCTGATAGATTAAGCCTTTATGATACAAATCAACAAATACTTTTCTTACTGCTTTTGATAATCCTTCATCTAAAGTAAACCTTTCTTTAGAGTAAGCAAGAGAAAGACCTAACTTAGCCCATTGTTTATGAATATTTTCGGCATACTCATCTTTCCAAGCCCAAGCATGTTTAAGCCATTCTTCACGTGATAGTTCTCTTGGATTAATACCCATATCTTTTAACTTTTTATCAACTTTAGCTTGTGTAGCAATACCAGCATGATCCATACCTGGAACCCACAAAGCATCAAATCCTTGCATTCTTTTATAGCGAATGAGTACATCTTGAATAGATGTATCCCAAGCGTGTCCAATATGAAGTTTACCTGTAACATTAGGTGGTGGTATTACAATACAAAATGCTTCCTTACTTTTATCTACTGATTCAAAATACCCAGCATTTTTCCAATTTTCATATTTTCCTTCTTCTACTTTTATATGATCATATTTTTTATCTAACATAAATGTTCCTCTTTTCTATATTTTTCAAATTCTTTCAAACATATTTTTAACTCAACATCTGTAAATTTCTTATATTCATTATCATTTTTATTATTTAATAAATTCTGAATTTCGGTAAAAGAACAGTTCATTAAATGAAAATGATAATGCTTCTCATAATTCGTAAGCTGGACTCGTTCTGAATTTATTTCTTTTGGATTTACTACCCAAAACAAGTCTACATCATTTTCTCTATTAACACTTGTTTTTTCACCCGGAAAATCTTTATGCCAAAAAGTAATATTTCCAATATACTGAATTTCTTTTTTAAACACTCGAATTCCCAATTCTTCAGAAAGTTCCCTTACTAGAGCATTTTCTAAATCTTCATGCGCTTCCACACGTCCACCTGGAAGATTATAAGAATGATCCATATTTGTAACATATATTTTCCCATCATCATTCATTATAATTGCTCTTACTTTATGAACTCTTGAATTAATATCTTTCTTTTCTAAATGTTCTTCATTAATTAACATATGCATCACTCCAATAAAAAAAGATAGCACCAAAGGGTGAATAATATTCACGGTACCACCTTTTTATTTTTTCTTATTTTGATAACGTCCAAAGGCGGGCTATAAGCCAGCTTGCAAGCAACCTTCAGATTTTATCTTTACTTATTTTCACCAACCATAAGCTCTCTAGAAAAGAATAATAATCTTACTCCTCTTGTTCATCGCTTTTAATAAAAGTATTTTATCAAACTTTTGGATTTATTTCAACTACTAACTTGACTTAAACCATTACTATCAAAAGTATAAGTAGTATTTGTACTTGTAACCGTAACCACAAAACCACCATTTGCCTCACGCACCGTATAAGCTTCTGCATAATTATCTGTACTACCAATTGGAACAGTTG
Organism: uncultured Mycoplasma sp.; assembly: GCA_946500895.1. Lineage (GTDB taxonomy): Bacteria > Bacillota_I > Bacilli_A > RF39 > UBA660 > Caccenecus. The sequence continues at coordinate 66,937 of CAMMXG010000001.1, forward strand.
GAACTAAAGCAAATTCAGGATCATCATATTTATGAATATTAAGATTATTAGATGAATCAATAACAACATAATAGGTATTTTGTAAATCTACATAATGATATAATCCTTCTTCTTCCCACATACGATTACCATCAAAATCATACACATAATATCCATCATCATCAGCTACTTGAACATATTCATTAGCATAATCAACAATCGGGTATCCATAAGTTGCTGTTTCTGGTTCAGTTCCTCCAACTTCAGAATACAACATATACGTACCACTTGAAGTAGAAACTAAGTAATACTCTCCAAATTTTTCAATAGAATCATAATCAAAACTAATTGCACCAGCTACATTATCCGTAATTCTTAGTAAACCATAATCACCATCACTCTTAACTTGAGCCATCACATAAGTAGCATCAGTATCGACAAATGTAACTTCTCTTTTACCAGTATATGCTCCGGTATCTACTGATGCATATCGAGCAAGAGCTTTTTCTGATTCTAAATCATAAAGTACAATCGTTGGATTATTAAGATCAATCGTATCTAAAATAAAGACATAACGATTATTATATATTGGAATCCATCCAACACTATCACTTTTATTTTCTTCCATCTCATTATCACTATAGAAAGAATCTGTTGCGATTGTACAATTTGTTAAATCACTAGAATTTGCATTAGAGCATTCATAAGTACCTAACAAATCATTTTTCTCTTCATCAGAATAGAAATATAATACCCCATCAAAGTAACTAATATAATTATAATTTGCACTCATTTTACCATCTTGTAAGTCAATCGTCTGTGTTCTTTCTCTACCATCGCGAGTAAAGGTAATATCCATTTCATTATCATTAATCGTAATCTCATAAGCTCTTCTTGTTTCAATATAAACTTTATCTTCGTTATAAACATGTAAAGGATTATAATAAGTAGAATCTAAGTCCACGCCTTCAACATTATATATATTGTTTTGATAATCCCTAACATAAAGTAAATCACGATCAATAAGGATTGCATAATCATCTAAAAGTTCAATATAATCATAAGCATCATCAAATATCAAATCTCCATCATAGCTATAAACATAATAGCCATTATTATCGACAACAATATATTCATCATTATAGCTCATAACTTCATAACGTAAACCTTGACTTAAATTTTCCCCATCTACACTATAAATGTAATAGCGGTCATTTGTCCTTACAACAACATTGGCATCACTACTCATTCTTCCCAAATAATCATAAGAAAATTCAAATACTTCCTGAATACCATCACTACTAAATTCTAAAGCACCATATCGATTATTTTCATTTCTTACAATAACAAAATCACTATCACTAAATCCTTTAACTAAATTATAATTACCTTCTGATTCTTGACTCTCTATATTATACAAAATAATATTTTCATCTTCTGCGGTTTCATTATCAAAGACAAACACATAATTATTTTGATAAATAGCACTTGGTCTTTCAATTAATGATTCATCTTCATAAACATTTCGTTCCCCATCAAAATTATCTTCAGTACTATAAGTTGAAACATAGCACAAATCTTCTGATTTATTTGTACACTCATAAGTACCAATTTCTTCATCATCACTATTTAAAAATACAAGCGTTCCATCACGATAAATATAATTATCTTTCTCAACAATTACTTCTGGCTCTTCAGGTTCAGGTACTACTTCTTCATTATCCCTTAATACAAAGAATAAAACAAGTCCAACAATAAGAAGTAAAACTAAAACACTACAAACGATAATAATAATTTTTTTCTTTTTAGATAAAGATCTCCATTTTTCTTTCAAACTCTTCTTAGGTTTCTTCTCTTTTTTCTTTTTTTCTTTAGAGTTTTCTTGTTTTTCTTCTCCTACTTCTTCCCTTTGTGGTTCTACTGCATCATCACCACTAAGTCCAAAAGTAAGATCATCAACCATTTCTTCTTTACTTACCCCTTCACTATCAATATCATCAATAGGACTAGGTACTTCCTCATCTGGGATATCAAATAAATCTCTCGTCTTTTCTAGATCATCATACTTCATCTTAGACACTACTCCTTTATATTAAATAAAGTATATCATATTTTATAGAACTTTACTAGCCCATTTTAGGCATGAAAAAAGTTAGATTTCTCTAACTACTCAGCATCTTTATCTTGAACTTGGATTACTTCTTCATTCTTATAGTAACCACACTTAGTACATGCACGATGAGGTCTAATAGTTGCACCACATTTAGGACATGTTGTTAATGCTCCAACCTCTTTTTTTAAGTGAGTACGACGCATTCTTTTTTTAGTTTTACTTGTTCTTCTAAAAGGAACTGCCATGTTTTCACTCCTTCCTATCCAAAAGCTCACTCAATTTAGCAAGTCTTGGATCAATTTGATCTTCTTTATTTTTATCTTCACCCAAACTCCAACCATCACCAGATAGGTGTGCATCTTCAGTCGCAGTAAATCTCATGGGTACTTCCAGAACAATATTTTCCCACAAAATCTTCATAATATCAAGTATATTTTGAGATTTTTGATAATATTCCAAGAAATTTTCATCATTTATGTCCATTTCTTCCTCAATTTTTGAAGTAAATGGATAATCGATTGGTTCTGTGGTAACACTATCAGGTAAAACCATCACTCCTGTAACTGTTAGATTAACATTTAACATAGAAGCCGAATTAAGCATAATAGTACCACTTACATGACAATTCTTTAAATCTAATATACCTACACTTTTATAAAGTTCTTCATCAACAGTAAAATCTTCATCATAATTCACTGCTTCATTACTTAAAGTTGCTAAATTAAGTTCCATAGATATCACCATTAAAAGTATAGCCTAAAACAAGAAAAATTACAAGTGAAATTAAGAAACGACGTATGGATCTGTTGATATTCCTGAACCAGTTAACTGGACATCAGCCTTTAAATTAATGACAGGACGAACACCAACTACGCTAGAAGCATCACCACCAGCCGGTAAAACTAAACGTCCTGTGGATGTTATACCAAAAACAAGAGCATTATTACCACTCATATATGGAGAAATAGCCCAGTAACTCTGATTTGTAAATAAATAATAACTCGTATTATTTTCAAATACCACGCCTCCGGCATATGATATCTCATCTGCAGTAATTAATCCAATCGGATAAGACAAAGCTTGATTTCCTTGATAACTACCTTTTATTGTATATAAATCTTCATCTGGACATTCAAAGGTTGGTAAAGCATTGCTTGTATTATTCCCATTATATAATCGTATATATGCTCCATAATAAGTTTCAATCGTGCCGGTTCCACCACCAATAGATGTACCTGTGTTATTTATATATGATGTTCGATCACCACAGAATCCTGCATCTCCATCTATATCATCTGTATAATTTCTTAGACTGTCATAATACCAATTATCTAATTTTGCTTTAATAGTACTATCTGTTCCTAACCCATGTACTTGTCCAGATGTATACATATATCCAGCATACATACTATTATTATTGGTTAAATTAAATGCACTTGTTCCTATTTGGGTTCCTGTTCCTGTTGCATTGGATGCTGTACCTTGATAGATCATTCTGATGGTTCCATCTTCATTGATGCGAATGATGCGCCAATAGAATCCAGCAAAGTACACCCAGTTATCAGTTGGATTTCCTGCAAAATAGTATGTTCTTCCTTTTGATGTATCTGCATAATAGATTGCCCCAGATGTTGTATTTGTGAGTGTAACACTAAAGTCATCTCTTATTAACTGAGTCGGATAATTGGCTAATATTGTATCTCTCACTAATACTTGTTCTTCAAAATATAAAGTACATTTTGTTCCCTTTGTGGTAAACGGACTAATTTGTAATTGTCCTGTTTCACTATCATAGCTAATACTTAAATCGGATATTTCCGTACCATCTTTATATGTACATGTACTTTGTGTTGTATCTAATGTATAAGTTTTACTACTATCTAATTCTGTAGCTTCCACTCCATCAATATATAATCCTATAATATTTAAATCTGGTAATGAGTAATTAATTGTTCCATTAACCAAAGGAATACTTTCTGTTACTCGATATTTTGCTCTTGTAAAATTTAGTATTACAGCACTAATTATGGCTATTACAACTACTCCTATAATGATATTCCTTTTTAAATAGCTTTTCTTTAATACCTCAAATTTCATAATATAGCCTCTTTCATGACGCTAGGCTTCATTTTAATTATTATCAAAATAATTTATCATAGACATATGATAAATTTCCTAGCTTATAATTAAATTATAATTTGAGCTATACCAAAAGTCAAGAAAAATCTCATTATTAGGATACTAATTAAATAATAATAATTTACTTATGAGAAAATTTATTTGGTGATATAAATAATATGATGTATGGAAAAAGATTAAAGATTTTAAGAGAAAGAAATGGAATGACACAAGAACAATTAGGAAAATACATTGAAGTCACAAAACAAGCTTTTCACCACTTTGAAACAGAATATACCATTATTCCAATTAAACATTTAAATGAATTATGTAATTTTTTTAACGTTTCTTTAGACTATATATTTGAATTTAGTAACATAAACCAATATGAAAATACCAGTTTAGAAATTAATCCTGAAAAAATGAAAAATAGGTTAAAAGAATTTCGTAAAGAAAACAAAATTAGTCAAGAAAAACTAGCAGACTTATTAAAAGTTGTCAAAGGAACAATTGGTAATTACGAAACTGCTAGAAGCATAATTGCTACCCCATTTCTTTACACTATTTGTAAAAAATATAACATATCTGCTGACTACCTCTTAGGAAAAACAGATACCCATAAATACCTAGATAAATAGGTATTTTTTTATTTTCGACACAATCGTCAAAAAGCGTCGAACTTTGTCGAACGCTTTTTCTTGCTTTTTGAAGCATTATCCTTGATAATAAATACTTGAGCATTAGGGCTGGTGTCTACTAAACTAGACAAATTTCTATTGCCTTACCTCCTTGTAGGGTTTTGGTTGATAGAAAGGAGTAGAGATTAGTTAGTGAAGAAAGCAATTTCCAAACTTATAAATTGGTTTAAACCAAAAAAGACATCAACCATCATCATTATATGTTACAACATGACGGTTAATGTCAACTCCAAAGAGTAGGCATTTAGACCTAATGCTCTACTAAATTAAGTATAATCTATTTATATTAAAAATACAATTGACATTTCATTGACAATAGATAAAATGATAAAAAGAAAATTAATTTTATTAAATATTCAAAACACTATTTTTTTGATATACTTAAAAAGGTGATAATAAATGGAAGCAGTAGGAATCATTTGTGAATATAATCCTCTTCACAATGGACACATTTACCATATTGAAAAGACTAAGAAATTATTTCCGGGAAAAGCAATTATATTAGTATTAAATGGCTATTTTCTAGAACGTGGAGAAGTTAGTATATTATCTAAAGAAAACAAAACCAAACTTGCTTTAATTTATGGTGTTGATCTAGTAGTAGAACTTCCCTTTATCTTCGGAACGCAAAGTGCCGATATTTTTGCAGATGCAGCGATTAAAATATTAGGATATCTAGGATGTTCATATATAGTATTTGGTAGCGAATCAAATAATATTGAAGCTTTAGAAAAAGTAGCAACAATCCAAGACACTCCCGAATATAACGAGAAAGTTCAAGAATTACTTGCAACTGGTATCAATTACCCTACTGCTTTAGCGAAAGCTTTAGAAATTGATGTTGATGTTTTTAATCCCAATGATTTACTGGGAATATCTTACATAAAAGCAATTAAAAAAAATAAATTAAATATGAAACCAATAACCATAAAAAGAACCAGCGATTATCACAACATCGAAGAAGAAGCAAATATTATTAGTGCCAGTAATATTCGTCATAAATTAAAACAAAAAGAAAGTATTACAAACTATGTTCCAAGAAAAACTTTAAAATGTATTGAAAATATTTCTTTAGAAGATTTATTTCCTTTTATTAAATACAAAATTTTAACCGATATGGATTTAAGTAGATATTTAACAGTTGATGAAGGAATCGAAAATAGATTAAAAGAAAAAATAATGGAATCAAATAGTGTTGAAGAACTAATCCAAAATACGAAAACCAAAAGATACACTTATAATAAAATCAGCAGAATGTTAGTTCATATCTTAATTAGCTTACCTAAAGAAATTAACAAATTAGCTTCTATTGAATATATCAAAATATTAGGATTTAATAAAAAAGGAAGAGAATATTTACATAATTTAAAAGAAGATCTAGAAATATCTTTAATCCCTATCCCCAATTCATTACAATATAAATATGAACTAATCGCTGCTCAAGTCTACAGTTTAATTAGCAAAAATAAAATACTAGTATATGAAAAAAGCAATAAACCAATCTTTTTTGAATAGTTTATTGCTTTTATTTATCATTAGTTAAAATAAGCTTTTTTTATTCTATTTAGTGCTTCAATAATATATACTGAACACAATTTATACTCATTTATAATGATATCATAACCTTCATCATCATCACAGACAAAATTCCAATATTGTTTACCAATTAATAATTCTTCTTCACTAAAATATTGTTTTACTCTTTCCTGATTCCAATCACTATTCTCTCCAAACATATTATAAGCAGTAGCTAAATAAATTCTTACACTTTCTTCAGAATTTTCTAAAGAGTTTTTTAAAATATAGTATTCATCTAATAAAGCTTCCTTCTCACTACGAGCCTTTTTAATATCTAAGTCGCCTCCAGCTTTCAATTCAATAATAAAATGCTCTTTTGTTTCAGGTTTATAAAAATGATTATCAGTCACATGTTTTTTCTTAAAACTATCTATATTTTTGGGCTTATAAGCCTGTAAACTTGTATAATCTTGTATCATTGGTTGAACGTGTTTATCATACTCATTAAGAATATTAGACTTCCTTTGAATTTGTTCTGGTAAAAGATATGAAGATATATTTTCAGTTACCACTTCATAAGATATTGTCGCTACATCATTAGACAATTTTTCTAATACTTTACCAAAACTAGAATCAAAAGACCTACAAAAAGCAGAATAAAACATAAACTCATTTCCTAATTGAGAAACAAATGCATTATTTCTTTTAGAATTAATAACTCCTGTAGGATCATTTAATTCCTTCATATACCTAGTTTCAAATTTATCAACAAATTCTTTGATATTCCTTCTTACTTTTTCTCTAATTTGTTGCTCTTTTATTTTGTCCATAAAACCTCCTAAATTTCATAATTAGTAATGATTAAATGTTCAGCCTTTTTATCATTTCTGTTTTTTATACTAACCAAATACTTTTTATCAAAAGATTTAATATAAAAATCATCGACATTATATAAATTATAGATAAAATCAGTATTTTTTATTATTAACATAAATTTTGCTTTTGTAGTTTTTAAAAAATTAGCTAACCTGATTTGATCATTTTTTCCAAAAGTATTTTTTGCATAAGTTGAAAATTCTGTATCATAAGGTGGGTCCAAAAACATAAAATCTTCTTCTGTTAAATCAATTCTACTACAAAAATCTTCAAAATCCAAATTAAAAATTTCTGTATTTTTCATATATTTTTTCAATTGAATTGAATTTAAATAATCAATCTTTTTACCAAAATCCTTTTTATTATAAGTAATTCCACCATAAGGGACATTAAATTTTCCATTAGTATTATATCGAAACATAGCAGCATAACAATATTCTCTTATAAAATAAAATATAGCACAATAAAATTCATCGCCAATTCCTAACTCATCTCGATAATTATATAAGTATCGAAAATGCATATAATATGAGCTTTTAAAAGCACATTCAAAATTCTCTAATATGTTAATATCAGACATTTTTCCACGCTTAAGTTCTATTTTCCTCATTCGTTCAATTTTAGACAATAAATTCTTTTTTATTTCTAATAAAAAATTATCAATTCTTATATTAAAACTTTCAGAAAGTAAGCCATTAAATTCTTCAGAGTGATCCAAAACAAATTCATATATTTTATCGCTATAATTTATTTTTAATTTCTTACTATTCTCACTTTCTTTATTTACTTGTTCAGAATAATTCTTATATAAAGATAACAACTCATTAGAATTATGATCAACTATTCTTTCAAGTAAAATCCAATTCTTATTTATCTCTTGTAATTTTTTTATAAATTTTTGATTATTGCTTTTAATCATATTATATAAAAGAATTAATTCATCAGATCTATCATTTATAATACTCTTACAACAATTCACATTTAAATAAACAGAGCCGCCACCAACAAAAGGTTCTATATATCGATTAAAATGATTAGGAAGATTAGATAATATGATAGGCAATTCTTTCTCTTTACCACCAGCCCATTTAATAAATGACTTTACATATGTCATACGATAACCTCCTAAACAATATCTAATATAACTAATTATAACATAATATTTTAGATTAAAATATATATATAATTTAATATTACTTTAATTTTTGACACTTTGAACAATAATAAGTACTTCTTCCGCCAACTTTTATATTAAGAATCTTTGTACCACAAACAAAACAGTCTTCCCCTTCCCGTTTATGGACCTTTAAGTTTTGCTGAAAACGACCAGTAACTCCTAAACTAGAAGTATAACTACGAATCGTTGTTCCACCCATTTCAATTGCTTCTTTTATGATTTTACTAGCACCTTCAACAATTTTTTCACACTCTTTTTTGGTTAGAGCACCTGCTGATTTTAAAGGATTAACTTTAGCATAAAACAAAACTTCATTTGCATAAATATTACCAAGTCCACTGATAATGGTTTGATCAAGTAATGCTGTTTTAATAGGAATATGTTTATTTTTAAATTTTTGAAGCAAATAATCTGCTGTTAAATCTTTATCTCCCGGTTCTAATCCTTGCTTTCTTATACATTCTATATGTTCTAAATCTTGTTTTAAAATCAAATTCATTCTTCCAAACTTACGCGTATCTGCATATCTTAAAGTTGTATCATCATCAAAGATAAAGATTACATGTTCATGTTTATCTTTAACTTCATTTCTATTTTTAATAAAGTATTTCCCTTCCATCCGAAGATGGGATAATAAGTAAAATTTTTCAGTTTCAAAAATAAGCCATTTACCTCTTCTTTTAATATCAATAAAAGATTCTCCAACTAAATCTTTTTTAAAAGAATCCAAATCACTTTCAATCATCGGCTCATAATATACTTCTACTTCTTTAATTCTTTTATTTAAGATTCTTCTCTTTAACGTATTTCTAACTGTTTCTACTTCTGCTATTTCTGGCATAACCTCACCTACTTAGCTTCATATAAATCTTTACCTTCAGCAATACCAACTTTCAAAGGCACATCAAGTTTAATGACATTTTCCATAACATTTTTAACAATTTCTTTTACCTTTTCTTCTTCCTCTTTGATTGTATCAATCACTAGTTCATCATGAATTTGTAAAACCATCTTACTTTTAATATTATGCTTTTTAAACTCTTCAAAGACCAAAACCATTGCTTTCTTAATAATATCCGCACTAGTTCCTTGAATTGGTGTATTAAGTGCAATTCTCTCTCCACTAGAGCGTATCATATAATTACGATTATTTAATTCTTCAATCGTTCTTTTACGATTAAATAAAGTACGCACCGAACCAGTTTCATAAGCCTCTTTAATAATATTATCCATATATTTCTTAACACCTGGATAAAGTTCATAATATTTATTAATAAAATCTTGAGCTTCTTTCCTACTAATATTAAGATTTTCTCCTAAACCAAAGCCACTAATACCATAAACAATACCAAATATGACTGCTTTCGCTGTTGACCTCATTAATTTCGTTACTTGTGATTCATCTACCCCATAAATATCAGCCGCAACTTTTGTGTGAATATCCGCATCATTTCTGAATGCATCAATCAATTCTTTTGAACCAGATATATGAGCAAGAATACGAAGTTCAATTTGGGAATAATCGATACTTAAAAATAAATCATTGGTTGGCCTAAAAGCACGTCTAACCTTCCTTCCTTCTTCACCACGAATAGGAATATTTTGTAAATTTGGTTCCACACTAGAAAGTCTACCGGTTCTAGTTAAAGTTTGTTTAAAAATAGTATGAATCTTTCCATCTGGAAATTTAGCATTTTCCAAACTAACTGTATAAGTAGAAATAATTTTACTATAATTTCGGTACTCTAAAATCAAATCAATAATTGGATGTTTTCCCCGTAATTTTTGCAATGTTGCTGCATCGGTTTTATAACCAGTTTGATTTTTCTTACCACTTTGAAGTTCTAACCTTTCAAACAACACTTCTCCAAGTTGTTTTGGACTAGATATATTAAATTCCATACCTGCCATATTATATATTTCTCTTGATAAAATATTAAGTTTTGCTTCTGCTTCTTCTTTGACTTCTTCTAAAACTTTACTATCAACTTTTACTCCAAAATGTTCCATATCAGCAAGAACACTAGCCAAAGGCATTTCTATATCTTTAAAAAGTTCATACATAGACTCGGTTTTAAGCCCATTAACATATTCATCTCTTGTATCATAAATAAAGCGAGATTTTAAAACAATATCATTTTTTAGCTTCTCTATATCACTAAACTCTTTCTTTTTAGCATCAACATAAAACTCGACATTAATTCCCTCTGCATGCATCAAATAAGCAATATCATCTTTCGTAAATCCTTTCAAAAGATAAGCAGCAATCATTAAATCATAATTAATTGGTATAATATTTAAATCATGTTTCATTAGAATTACATCCAAAGCTTTAGCATGATAAGTATATACAACTTTTCCCTCTAAAATATGAAGTAAATCACTAATATATTTTGGATCTAAAAAATAATTATGTTCTTTATCACTAAGACCAATTCCTAAAATACTTCCTTTATGATAATTCTCATCATTAATCTCAACAAATACACTTACTTCATCACCAAGAACTAATTTTGATAAATCATCTACTTCTACATATTCTATATCATCTTTTACTACTTCTTTTCTCTCAAAATTTTTAAGTAAAGAATAAAACTCCAAAGATTCAAAAATATCGCCAAGTTCCTTTTCATCTGCCTCTTTATACTGAATATCATCAAAACTGATATTTAAAGGAACTTCTTTATAGATCGTTGCAATTTCTTTACTCATAAAAGCATTATCACGATCAAGCTCTAATTTTTCTTTGGTTTTACCTTTAATCAAATCGATATTTTCATAAATACCTTCTAAAGAACCATATTCTTGAAGTAATTTTAAAGCTGTTTTCTCACCAATTCCTTTTACTCCGGGAATATTATCAGATGAATCTCCTGCTAATGCTTTTAAATCAATAATTTTAATTGGATCTATTCCATAGGCCTCTTTAAAAGTTTCCTCATTGTACCTAATAAAACCAGTCTGTTTTAAAAGTTTCACGTCAACATCAAAACTAATAAGTTGTAATAAATCTTTATCACTCGATATAATAGTCGCATCATACTCTTTATTCTCTTCTGCCCTATGAGCAAGTGTCCCAATAATATCATCTGCCTCATATGGTTCTAATTCTAAATATTTAATCCCCATTGCATCAAGTATTTTTCTAGCAACAGGCATTTGCTTAATTAAATCATCTGGAGTTGCTTGTCTTCCTTCTTTATAAAAATCATATTTTTGTTTCCGAAAATTCTTACCTATATCAAAAGCAACTGCTATATATTCTGGATTTTCTTCATTAATAATTTTATTCATCATGGAAGTAAAACCATATAATGCATTGGTTGGAAATCCTTTACTATTACGCATAATATTTCCTGTATAAGCTGTCGCATAATAACTTCGAAACATCAAATTATTTCCATCAACCAAAATAACTTTTTTCATATATCCACCTCTAATATCTATCAAAATTATATCATATTTACCGAAAAGAAAAAAGGAATAACACCAAATATTATTCCCATTATTTTTTTAAATCAATAACTCTTTCTAATACCATAACATCCCGCTCATATTTTAATTTATCTTCATCAACAATTGTATCTCTTAACATTTTTGCATCTCTTAAATAAACAATATCTTTTCCAAGCAATTTTTCTAAATAACTTCGAAACTCAATAATAAAATCAATGATAGAACCATCTTTTCCTTTACTTTGATACATATCCTTTAACTTAGAATGACTAGAAATAACATCTAAAAATAATCCATCTACTAAAAAATACATTATTTCTAAATTAAAACCATATAAATTGCTTCTTAATAATTCCTCGTAACCTTTATCACTCATACTATATTCTAAAGTATCGATAATATACATTCGATATCCCATTAAAATATTATACATAACATCATATACCTGAACACCACATTGAGATAAAGATTCTATATCTTTTACAGCTAATCTAATTAATTTAATAAAATGATCTAAATTAACATTAAGCGGATTAAATTGGCATAAATTTTTAGCCTTTTTATATGGGGTAACATCTCCAATAACTTGATTATTTAACATAATTACAGCTTTTGGAAAAACAAAAGTAGAAGACGAAATATTTCTAAATTGTAGTATTTCTTCTTTTCTCAAAACTCCTTCAAAATCACGATCAAAATAACTATGATAAAATTTATATACAACCTTAGACTCTCTATCTTTATAACAAACACCTTGCGAACCTTGTCCTAAATAAATCAAAGAATGAATAAAATTATCTACTTCACTTATAGCATGAAATATCATATAATCCCCCTCATTTAGGCAATTATCATAACACTACTAATGCACGAAGTCAAATGAAAAAAGCATCCAACTCATTTAATGAATCAGATGCAACCTAAATTGATTTAATAATACTTAAGTACTTTTCTTTCTCACAATAATTTTCTTACTATTTTTAGCTTCTGTTCGATAATTAACATCCGTAGCAATAATACTATAGCAAATAGAAGCAATCGGAACACTGACAAGCATACCAACTACACCAGCTAAACTTGCTCCAATAGTAACAGCAACAAACACCCATATACCAGGAAGCCCTACAGATTTACCAACCACTTTTGGATAAATTAAATTTCCTTCAAATTGTTGTAAAATAAGAATAAAGATAACAAAAATCAAAGCTTTAATAGGACTAACCATAAAGATTAAAAAGGCTCCTACAATTGTTCCAATAAAAGCACCATAAACTGGTATTAAAGCAGTTACACCAATTAAAACAGAAATGGTTGCAGCATAAGGAATACCAAGAATTAACATACCAATAAAACATAGTACCCCAATAATAACTGCTTCTAAACATTGCCCACTAACAAAACTAGCACAAATCCGATTAGATAATTTAGCTATATCTCTAATCTTACTAACTTTACTAGTTGGAAGATAAGCTCTTAAAACTTTATTTAATTGTAGTAACAATTTTTCTTTTTGAGCAAGTAAATAGATAGCAAACACAACAGCGATCACAAAATTAACAATTACACTAATAACATTAGTAGCAACTCCCAAAGTAATCTCTAATATTTGATCACTATTATTTTTAATAAAATCAATCGCCACATCACCAAAATTTTTAATTCCTTCTTCTATTTCCACTACAATATTTGGATCTATATTAAATCGATCTAATAAATTTCTAACATTCTCTTCATACATCGGCATGTTATCTACAAATAAATCAAATGTATTTTTAAGTTGGGGAATAATAAGTAACAATAAAATAATAATAAAAGCAAAAATAATAGCTAAAGATAAGATAAGACTAATTGTTCTTTTACTTTTATTACTCATTTTCGATTTATTAAGTAATTTCTTTTCTATTAAATTAATTAAAATATTAAGAACAAAAGCTATAACTATACCTATTATAAAAGGCATTAAAAGTTTAATTAGAAATCCTAAAAAATTCCATATTTCTTTAATATGAATAAAAGCAAAGATTAAAACTACTGCAAAGAAAACAATCTTAAGAATTTCTTTTTTATTATCTTTTGTTATCACACACATCACCTATCACTATTATAATATAAACCACCAAAAAAAGAAACGATTAAAAACCTTTTTCAACTAAAAAGCACTATTTAAGTGCTTCAATTTCATTTTTAGTTAAACCTGTAGCTTGAGTAATACTAACAATATCAAGATTCATCTCTAATAAATTTCTAGCTATTTCAATTTTTTCCTGACGTCTACCCTCAATCTGACCTTCAGCCATTCCTCTCTCTTTCGCATCTCTTTCTACATCATTTATTTTATCATAGATTCCTCTAACTTCTTCATCATTTACAAATCTCTCCATAAATGCTAATGCTCTTTCCATGTTCTCATCACCCTCCGATATTTTTTTCATTTCTTCTACACTCCCCGCTTTGATAAATTTAAGCCATTTTAAAAATCTGCCTTCATGTTTATTGTATACCATTTTGCTTACTAAATCAAGCCTTACTAAATACATTTCTAAGTATTCATCTTTCATTCTTCCATAATTGAATTTATTTACAAATCCATAATTATTTAACACTTGAAAATTATTTAAATGATAATTTTCTTCCATTAAATTAATACTGATTACTTTCTTAGCAAGCATATAGTCTTCCCCTTGTTCTAATTGGTCTGAAAATGCTCTTGCTAAATATGATAAGCTTTTCTTAAATTCTCTTTCCCGGATAGTAGTATACATTTCTAAAGATACGATTTCATCGGTATCTAAATATACCATTAAATCGCCATAGAAAATCTTTTTATTTCTTTTAGTGCCATGCATTTCAATCTCTGTAGTTACTTTAAGACCAACTACTTTTTTCTTTACTCCGATATAATCAAAAAAAAGAATTTAAAAAATCACTTAAAAATCTTTCTTCTTTAAATAAATGTTTAAAGCAGATATCATCGGTTAAATTTTTAAAAATCTTAGTTTGCATATAATTCCTCCTTCCTCTAAGATTTAGTTTCTATCTTAACATAAGGAAGTGTCGAATTTTGTCAAACCGTGGAAAACCCTTTTTAAAAGTTTTAAAAATGAAAAAAAGTATTAATAATCTTCATTAATACTATCAATAAATTCCATTTGTTCATCTACAACACTTTTAAGTCTTCGTTTAAATACAACGACTCTTCTTTTTAATGTTTCCGCATCTTGTTCTATTTTATCAGCTTTTAAAAGTGCATCATTAACAATTCTTGATGCGTTCCTTCGTGCATCTTCAATAACACCTTTTGCTTCATCCCGAGCTACCCTCTTAATTTGATTAGAAGCATCCTCTGCTACAACCAAAGCTCGATTAAGAGTATTCTCCATATTCTGATATTTTACTAATTCCTTTTTTAAATTCTCAATTTCTTCATCTTGCTTTTTTAACTTAGCTAACATAGACTCATACTCTTCAGTTACTTGATTAACAAAATGATTAACTTCAATTTTATTATAACCACTGATACTTGTATTAAACTTTCTCAAAAGTGCTCACCACCTAGACAAACTTAAACTTATTTTACCATTCTTCTTCTACATCTGATTTATTCTTTTCTGATTCATCAGAAATTTTACCTTGAACATTAACATTCTTTGGTGTACATAAATAAATTCCTACACCAATCTTTTGCATTGTTCCACCAATTGCATAAATACAACCACTTAAAAAATCTATAATTCTCTTAGCTTGGTCAGAAGTAACTCTCTTAAGGTTTACAACCACACTATTTCTATTCTTTAAGTGATCAGCGATTTGTTGTGATTCAGAGTATGCTCTGGGTTCAAGCAAAATCATTTTATTACCAGACTTATCTGCTTCTGCTAAAGCATCTGCCTCACTTATATTATAAAACTCATCTTCTGTTCCAGTCAAAGTATCATCATCATCTACATCTTTAAAAAGATTTTTTAATTTTCCTAGAGCCATTATGCACTCCTCCTATTATTAAATTACTCTTTTATTCTATCAAATATTTGAAAATAATGCAATAGCTCTAATAAGAAAAAACGTTCAAATTATAGATATTCCATAATTTGAACATTTTGAGCTAACTTATCTACTAAATCTTTTTGATCATATTTATTAAATATTTCTACAAAATTACTATTATCCATCAAAAACATATCATGATAGTGAACAAATATATCAACTAAATTTGTAACACCCATATCATTCAAATATTCTAAATTCTTAGAAACCAACTTTTTATGAGCTTCTAATTCTTTAATTAAAGCACTAGTTGAATTTTCTTTAACTGCATCTATATCTTCTTTCTTAAATCCAAATTTTTCCAAAAATTTCATGCCAACCCTCTTCCTTCATTCATTTCTCTTTCTTCAGGAAAAGCACTTAAAACAAGTTCTCTAACGCTTTCCATTTCTGGAGTTACATCAATACCTTCAAACATAACACCAGCTACTACGTCACCAAGAGGTAAGAAACGATATTCTTTTCTAAGAATCGCATCAACGACTCTTTTCGTAATATTATTTACAATAGTTGGTAAATACTCATTTGTTGGATTTTGTAAAATCAAATAATTTAAACTTTCAACAATTTGGTTATAAACTTGTCTGTCTTCCGCATCCATTTTATCAGCCACTACTTCCGAGTTTTTTGCATCTCTTTCTATTGCATCTACTTCTTGAGCAGTTTTAATTGTTTCCATTGGTTTATGAGCAGTATATTCTGCAAATAAATTATCATTATATAGCTCTGATATAAAAGTCTGGTCTTCTCTTAAAAAAGGAAAATTGTTATCTTTACTCCATTTTACTTTAGATACAAAATCCGGTTGTAAAGTAGCTAAAGAAATATTTTGAGTATAAACATCTTTTAAACCAAACTGTTCAATTCTATCTAAACTTTCTGCCAATGTACTAATGGTAAGCTCTGGTCTACGATTAGCATCATAATAAACCGCTTTAGTCGGAACAGCAAATACTTTAGCACTCGTACCATCAAGTTCTAATTGATATCCATGTTGCTCAAATAAATCCCAAACGGCTTGTGAATTTTCCTGTTCAAAATCAGCTAAAAATTTATACTTATCAATTCCCTCTTTAAATTTAACCTTATTAATATCTTTCATTTTTTAAACCTCCCTAATAAGCCATTAATGGCACTTTCTTTGGATCTAAACCACTATTTTGAAGTAATAATATAGCTTTATCTAATCCTTTATAATCATATTTTGTAAGTACTGTTGGATTTAAGTAAATATCAAGTGCACTTTTACCAATACGTTGTAACCTATCCATCTTAGCTTCAAGTTCTTTATCATATAATAAATTAATATGATCAACAAAGATATCTAAACTAAGATCATTTTCTTTAAATATATTAACATTTCTTCTAATCACTTTCTCATTAAAATGTTCAAGAATTTGATCTAAATCACTAGTTGTATAATCTAAATAATCAAGTCCAATCTCATTAAACAAATCAATTAAATCTTCACGATCAAACTTTTTTTCTTCTACTACTGGTTCAGCCTTAACTTCTTCTACTTGTACTTGAACAGGTTCTTCTTTAATCTCTATTGGCTCTACAACTTCTTCTTTAGGTGTTACTACTTCCTCTTGACTTTTAGCTTCTTGCATGACTTCACTAATTGATTTCTTTTCTGATTCTTTAATTCTTGCATCATAATCATACAAAGCATCTTCAGGGAACATTAATATTTTTGCAGCTTCTCTAGTTTCTTCTTCCGTTAAATCAAATTGTTCAAGTAAAGAAGTAATCGAATCACGAGTAATATTAATATTACCAGCTAAAGCAAGTTCAAAGTATTCATTTAATTTTTCTTGATTAGCAATTGCAGTATCTTTACGAATACCAATCTCTTCAATAGTAGTAATCGCACTATTCATTTCTTCTTCCACTTTAACAAGTTCTTCTTGACTAGATTTAATATCTTCATTTACTCTTTCAATCGTTTCAGGTAAATTAGCATCTAACTTTTCTACTAAAGCTTCCGGATCAAAGTTAATATGTAAACGATCAATAACAGTGGCATAAGCACTTTTATCAATACCCTTTAATACATCTATTAATTTTCTACCTTGTTCACTTAAGTTCTTACTATCAGATTCTAATCCTGCAATTTTCTCTTGTAAAGCGCTCTTTTCTTTAGTCGTACGCTCTTTTGTTTCTTCAGCCTTAGCATGAGCACTTTCCATTTCTTTAAAAATCACACTATCACTGCCACGTAGATTATATAACTTATCAAGAAGTCGTGTAACTTCTGGAGATAATATTTTCATAATCAACACTCCTTATTCTACAAATTATTATAACAAACCATAAACAAAATGTAAACCACTTTTTATAAACAAAATTACAACAAAATATCATAGTTAATTTTAATGTAAATAAAATGTAAATAATCAATCAAAAAAATACATAAACGCGTCGCCCTACAGGCCGAATACCAAAGAAAACGCTCTTTCATAACTTAGCTATCATAGAAGATCCTATAAAAGATTTATCAAAACAAGTTTTATTTACCAATTTCTATATTAACATTTATAAAACCAAAAATACTATTATAACTAATAATACATCATTTCATAAAATGACATATGGAAAGAAGCAAGAGCTTCAAGGAGTGTAGTGAGATTTGAAGCAAAATGACTCTTCATTTTGCTTCTGCCTCACCAAAGTTATATATAACAGATTATATCCAATTTGCAAAGCATCGCTTTGCAAGAAATAAATTTTAAGTAACAGGTATGACCGGCAATAAAATTGACGGTCATATAAAGAAAATAAACAGGCAAACGAAAAGGATGCATTTTGCTCCTGTAAAGTTTGTCTGTTTTTGTATACCTTGCACGTCATGAAACGACGAATGGAGTTTCGGACGTGCCATTTCCACTGGAAAATTGGGTATTAGCTTTCAGATTTACTACTGGGCGCACACCATACGCGCTATTCGTGTTCCATGCGCTCGAATAGCCATCAATCGAAATCACACCGAGCACGAGAGCATAACTGCCAGCATAATACGGAGACATGGTCCAATAGTTTTGCCCAGTATATAGGTAATAACTTGTGTTATTTGAACCCACTACTCCTCCAGCATATGCTACTTCATCCATAGTAATTAATCCAATCGGATATTGCAATGCTCCATTTCCCTCACTACTGCCACTTGTTGTGAATAAATCACTTTCACTTGCACATTCAAAAGTTGGTGCTTTATTTGTGTATAGTCTGATAAGTGCTCCATAATCAGTAGCGCTTGTACCGATTCCTGTTCCACTATATGGTGTTCTATCATTACAGAATCCTGCATTTCCATCTAAATCGTCAGCATTATCTGCTAAATTATTTTGATACCATGTATCTAGTACGCCTTTAATTGTGCTTGGTGTTCCTAATCCATGCACTTGTCCACTCGTATACATAAATCCTACATACATATTATTATTACGTGAACTATTAAATGCACTTGTTTGGATTTGAGTCCCTGTTCCTGTTGTATTCGCACTTGTTCCCTGATATATCATTCGGATACTTCCATCTCCATTAATTCGGATGATTCGCCAATAGAATCCGGCCCATCTTACCCAGTTATCTGTTGGTGCTCCTGCAAAATAGTATGTTGTTCCTTTACTTGTATCTGCATAATATATTGTTCCTGTTGTATCTGTTGTTAGAGTAGTACTGAAATCTGTTCTGGTTGCTAAATTTTTGCTTGCTATTAATTCTTGGATATTTGTTATTCCTTTTTCATCAAAATACAAATAGCATTTTGTTCCTCTTGTTGTCATTGGTGTTACACTTAAGCTTTTGGTATCTACGTTGTATGATAAAGATATTGTGTCATCTCTTTCGCCATCTATTGTGCAATAACTTTCACTCTCATTTAATACATATCCATCAGGTATCGTATCTGCTTTGGTGTAGCCATTATCTGTATTGATGTAAATTGCTACCGCATTTAAATCTGCTAAGCTATAATTTATCGTTCCATTAACAAGTGGTATAGACTCTGTTACTCGGTATTTTGCCCTTGTAAAGTTTAATATTACTGCACTAATTATTAATATTACAGCTACTCCTATAATGATATTTCTTTTTAAATGACTTTTCTTTAATACTTCAAAATTCATATCTAACACTCTCCTCTTTTCTTGGGCATAATATCACGTTTTAATATGTTTTTCATTCCATTCGACAAAACATATCAAATCTTCTCATATTTTGATATCATGTATTTTTCTATTGTATATTTCTAGTATACAATAATATTGAGGAATAATCAATTATTTTGTTACTATTTACGTACAAAAAATAAACAACCATTATCAGTTGCTTATTTACTAAAACAAATTAAAAGTCATCATTCATTAAAAAATCAAAGATATTAAGATGTTTAATTCCATTACTTCCATAATCTTCTTATCAATTGATATTACATATTTAGGATATGAATCATCAATTTCTTCCAAAGCTTCAAGTTCTCTTCTTAATGTATTTTCATCTTTTAGAGAATAACATACTTGAATATATTTAAGTCCTTTATCATTAGAAGCAATAAAATCAATCTCACTTGTTTTCGCTTTACCTATATACACATCATACCCTTTATTAACAAGTTCATTATAAATATCATAACGATAAACCCTATTCATAATAAATGTGGAGCATAAAGCTTCTACATATTTATACAAAGTATCAGTTGCTATTTTCTGATTATTTTTTTCTAAATAAGAAAGAACATTGGTAACACTAAACTTTCTTGTTTCTGTTTCCAATATATATTGTAAAATTTTATTAAAGGATGTAATATCTGTTATACCTAGTCTGTCAACAACATCTTTTAATAAAATAGAATCATAGACATCAGAAATATAATACTTCCTAGAATCCAAATTATCAAAAGTAAAACGTTGTGGTAATGTACCCCATTCAAAAATATCTAAAAGCAAATCCATATATTTTTCTTTCTTTGTTCCAGTTAATTCTACTGTTTCCCTAAAAGACAAAGGATTAATTCGAAAACTAACATATCTTCCTGATAAATCAGTGGAAAGCTCTAAAAAAGTCATTTTACTATTTGAACCAGTAATAAAAATACTAAATTGATTACTTGTTCGAAGTGAATTAACTGCCACTTCAAAGTTATCTACCCTTTGAACTTCATCTAAAAACACATAATATATTTCTTTATCTTTTACAAACGATTTCACATAATCATTTAAATCTCTAGCTGTCTTAATATTGTCATACTCCATTAATTCAAAATTAATATAAATAATATGATCATCAAGAATACCACTTTCTTTCATTTCATCAATAATCTGTTCTAAAATAACTGATTTCCCACTTCTTCTAAGACCACAAAGTATTTTTACTAAAGATGCAACATGATAAAAATCTCTTATTTTTTTCAAGTACTTCTCTCTTTTAATCATAAATCATTTCATTTAAATTTAAAAGTTTTTTGGATGAATTGGAAAAACTTTTCAAAAAATAAAGTTTTTTGGATAGAATGGAAAAACCTTTTTAAATTTTACCATAAATACAAAATACAGCATATAAAGGAACAGATTGAAACATTACACCAAAAAACGTACAATTTGTACATTTTTTGCTATATTTTTCGTACATTTTGCACGTTTTTATACTTTATCCATTCTCTATTATATTTTTTAATTTATTAATTTGCCTTTCTAGTAATACACATAACCTATATATCCTTTTATCACTCATTCCTGTTATATGTTGGTACTCATGAAGTAACAGATCGAACTTTTCTGGAATGTCTTCTAATGCTCCAATATTAATCCTCTTTAAATCCCTAACCACCTTGATAATCTCATCAAATGGCTTTAATTCATAAAATAGTCTTCCATGCCCTGAAGTAACTACTTCCTCTTCATTATAGTCTTGAATATTTAAAGACTGTCCATTGTCAAATATAGGGGCAACATCTACCCACTCTAGAGTATTAACATCTCTAATGATACCAAAGTTATTTAAGTGTCTATCTTCATTCATAATAAGATAGTCAAGTATATACATATTTTCCATTTTTGTTCTTGCATCATTGATTCCTTTATCTTCTAGTTTTTGTATGTATGCCTCATAATCTTCTACACTATCATATCTTTTCATGTTATTTTTAATTTGATAAGCTGTAATAAGTTCTGTATCCCGATTTATAAAGCAAGGACATTTGGATACTACCATATTTTTATAAGTTGCTAAAGTATAAGGTACATGGGAAAATCCTAGCCTATCACAGATCATAGATGCTAATACTTCATTAAATGGTTGCAATACATCATTCTTATAACCGGATTTAAGTAAATACCTAACTCCATCTTCAATAACCCATGCTTTTTTAAGCATTCCATCCGTTGTATTATTTGGAGTTTTTAAAGATGATTCCTTTGTTACTACCTTACTATTCAAAGACAAAGATGCTTCCAAGAATTCCGCATAGTCGAAGTCATGTTGAAAGAAGTTTACATCATCATAAGTAATATTACTGCCATAAGGCTTAATCCAATATTGATCTGTTAGTGATAGTCCGAATGCTTTATCTAATAACTCACTAGGTGTATCAATATTAAGTCTATGTAAAAGAAGATCTAACTTATCACGCCAACTTGGAATACCTCTTCCCTTAAACCATTCACTTAAATTAGTTCGGAGATGATTACTGTTCTCATCGCCTTCCTCATATATACCCTCTATAATATAAGGAGCATAGTGAATGTTTTTAACTTCTATAATTCTAATAAAAGCCTTAACTGCTTCGTCATATTCTGCAACTAATACTTCTGTGTTCTTATTCATTAAAATACACTTCATAGCATCACCTCTTATTTACCTATATTATACCAAATGATAATAGTAAAAAAAATATTAAAAATAACCATTTATAAAAAAGCGAATATAATACATTGGAATATATAAAGGAGGAATATATTTTGAAAAAGAAAATAATTGCCATTTTAATTGCCATTATCTTAATTGTTGTTATTGTTATTACTGCCATAAAAATAACAGATAAGAAAGAAACAGAAAATGATTTAACAACAATTAGACTTGCCGAAGTAACTCACAGTGTGTTTTATGCTCCAATGTATGTAGCAATTGAAAATGGTTATTTTGAAGAGGAAGGAATAGAGATAGATTTAATACTCACAAGTGGTGCTGATAAAGTTAGTGCAGCTGTTCTATCTGATACAGTTGATGTCGGTTTTGCTGGTACAGAATCATCTATTTATATTTACGCAGG
The DNA here is from genome assembly GCA_946500895.1 of uncultured Mycoplasma sp. Taxonomy (GTDB): domain Bacteria; phylum Bacillota_I; class Bacilli_A; order RF39; family UBA660; genus Caccenecus. Next base: position 90,186 of record CAMMXG010000001.1, read on the forward strand.
TGGTGAAGAAGATTATTTAGTGACATTTGCCGGACTTACCAAAAGAGATGGTCAATTCATATTAGCTAGAGATTGTTCTAGCAAGTTTAATTTAGAAGATTTATATGGAAGTGAAATATTGGTTGGACGTTCTGGTGGGATGCCTGCCGTTAACTTCTTAAATGCCATGAAAAATGCTGGAATTGATGTAAATAAAATAAATGTTAACTACTCTATTGATTTTGCTAGTCTTTCTGGTTCATTCATTGGAGGAATTGGTGATTATGTCAATTTATTTGAACCGACCGCTACCACCGTTGTAAATGTATCAAATGCTTGTATTGTTGATTCTATTGGTAGACTATCAGGTGAAGTACCATATACAGCCTTTTATGCTCGCAAAAGTTACTTAGAAAACAATGAAGAATTATTAAATGGATTTACACGGGCAATTGCAAAAGGCCTAGAATACACGCTAACTCATGAAAGTAGTGAAGTTGCCGAAGTGATACTACCTCAATTTCCAGATAGTGCCCTAAATGATATCATAACCATTATTGATAACTATAAAAAATATGATTCATGGCTAAAAACACCATACATAACAGAGAGTAATTTTAACAATTTACAAGATATGCTAATTGATAATAATCTACTAGAAGATTACGTCCCTTATAGTGATTTAATTCATAATTTATATGAATAAATTATTAAGTATTAAAAATTTAAATAAAGTTTATTATTCAAAAAAAGATGAAATAGAAGCTATAAAGGATATAACTTTCGATTTATATGAAGGCGAATTTGTATCAATTGTTGGACCATCAGGTTGTGGAAAATCTACCCTTTTAAATATATTAACCAATATGGATACCAAAACAAAAGGAACGATTGAATTAAGTACAAACTTAAAACTAGGTTATATGCTTCAAAGTGATTCGATGCTACCCTGGAAAAAAGTAATTGATAATGCCCTTTTAGGATTAGAAATCAAAAAAGAAAAAAATGAAGAAAATATTGAATATGTAGAAAGTTTATTTAAAAAATATGGACTTGCTGATTTTCTAGATAAATATCCTAGTGAATTATCAGGTGGAATGAGGCAAAGAGTAGCTTTAATTCGTACTCTTGCCCTAAAACCAGATATATTAATATTAGATGAACCATTTAGCAAACTTGATTATCAATCAAGATTAAAAGTAAGTGATGATGTTTATAAAATTATTAAAGAAGAAGGAAAAACAGCTTTAATGGTGACGCATGATTTAGCAGAAGCGATAAGCATTTCAGATCGTGTAATTGTTTTAAGCGATAGACCATGTGAGATTAAAAGTATATATAAGATAAAAAGAGAAAAAAACGGAACACCTATAGAAAACAGAAAAGATAAAAATTTTGCTTATTACTACGATTTAATTTGGAAGGATCTAGCATACCATGACTAAAGAGCATAAAGATTATTTAAAAAAAATAAGAAGAGAAAAGTTAATTGTTATAACTTTTCAAATCTTAATATTAATAGGTTTTCTTATTATATGGGAATTATTAAGTAAATATAAAATTATCAATCCTTTTATCTTTTCATCTCCATCCAAAGTAATAGAAACAATAAAAAATCTCTACTTAAATTATAATCTTATTGGTCATATCCTAACTACCCTTTATGAAACATTAATTGCTTTCATCCTAGGAATTACTTTAAGTTTTATCATAGCCATTATTCTCTATGAATTTAAAATATTAAATAAAATAGTAGATCCTTATTTAACTATGCTAAATAGCCTACCAAAAGTAGCATTAGGACCATTAATCATTATTATCGCTGGAGCAAATACCAAATCAATCATTGTAATGGCTTTACTCATTAATTTAATTGTAGGAATTATGACCATTTACAATGGCTTTAATAATATTGATAAAGATTTAATTAAATTATTTAAAACATTTAATGCTAGTAGATTTGATATATTATTCAAATTAACCATTCCTGCTTCATACAAAACAATTATATCTAGTTTAAAACTGAATATATCAATGACTTTAATTGGTGTTATTATGGGTGAATTCTTAGTAAGTCAAAGTGGTCTCGGTTATCTAATTATATATGGAACTCAAGTATTTAATTTAGATATGGTTATGAGTGGTATTGTCATATTAATTATTATTTCTTTTGTACTTTATAAAATCATTACTTATATAGAAAAGAAATTATTAAAGTAAAAAGCAACCAAACAGTTGCTTTTTTATAATGTCCTAATCCATAAAAGTTTTCATTCTATGGTCGAAATTTTCGACCATAGAAAAAAATATTCCTTTGCTGTTAAAATAAAGCTAAATCTTTCCGGAAAATGATCCCAACCTCATTAATAATACATAGCAAAAAATTAAAATAATACTTCTAAATCTTACTTATTTTATCAATCAACAAACTACAAATATCACTATCATCAATTAAAACATATCGTCTTCCACCATGTGTTGTTAAATTTGAGGTAGAAAATTTCGACCTCAAGTTTTCTAATTCTTCATTAGTTAAAACATCAGGAAACTTATTCTTACTATTTTTTACAGCCTCATTGATATGCTTTGTTTCTACTTGATAAAGTTTTGCTAAATCACTATCAAGCATTACTTGTTTTCCGCGAATTTCATAAATTAAATTTTCAATTTTTTCATTTTTTTAAAATAATATCATTCATATTTTCACCCACTAATTTTCATAGTTTAATTATATCAAACAAATGTACAAAAAACGAGCTAGATATACAAATTACAAAATTATTTTAATTCAAACTTTATAGTTCCCTTTCCACCTGTAGATGTTATTATTGCATATCCTCCATTAATAATTGTCATTCTTGGTGGAACATGTCCAAAATCAGCATCAGTAATAATAGGTATATTCATATCACCTAATACTCGTTTTACTGCATCATCAAAATTGATTACAAAATTACTTTCATGACACGCACTTCTTCCAAAAATAATTCCTTTACAATGATTAAACCAACCATTATCTTTAAATTTCCACAAAGTACGTACCAAATCCTCACTAGAAAGTTCACAATTATCAAAATACCAAACTATTCCATCATTCTTATATTTTTCTATAAACTCTTTTGTTTTATCAAAACGAGTACCAAAAAGTTCAGTAATGATATCAATACAACCACCAATCATACGCCCTTCTATTTCAATTTCTTCCTCACCATTCAAGTTTTTCCAATAAACAGGTGTATCTAAAGTATATTCTTCTGTTCCTAAAACCCGTTCTATCCACTCACCTTCATACATTGAAAAGCTTTTTTGAAGGATTAAATTACCCTCTAAAATTTTTAAGTTATTTTCTATTGATTCATGCCAAGAATACATTCCAAATCCCACAAAATTATGACCATAAATAGTTGCAATATCATAATTTGTTGTAATAGTAAATAACAAACCAGTTGGATCCGAATAACCTTGCAACCACTTAATATTATTCTTTACTACCGAAAAATCAAAAAAGGTAAGCATTTCTAGCAAAAATTCTCCACCAGTAGCACAAATAATTGCTTTCACATCTTGATTTTTATATAAATTTTCTAGTTCTAAAGCTCTTGTTCTTGCATCACTACTAGCACAATCTAAATTAAACCGAACATGAGGTGCTTCTAAAATTTGATATCCTTTTTCATTTAATTTTTGGATAGCCATATTTAACTGATTTACTTTCACTTCTCTTGTTACTCCATTAGAAGGTGCACTAACGCCTATTGTATCACCCTTTTTTATAAATTTTGGATAAATCATATCAATCACTTCCTAATATAAGTGTATCATTTTCCATAATAAAAGAGCAAGAATTATTTCTTACCCTTCAGAGTTAAGCTTTACTTACTTGATATACTTCAACTTCTACTGGTGTTTCTTGACCAAATAAATCAATCAAAACATTTAAACGATTATTTTCTAAGTCTATTGAATCAACTTTACCCATCATACCTTTGAATGGACCATCAATAATACTAACTTTATCACCAACAGCCATTTCAGATTCAATATTAACACGACTCATACCCATACCAGCAAGTATTTTATCAATTTCACTTGGAAGAAGTGGTGTTGGTTTTGCCCCCTTACCACTAGAACCAATAAATCCTGTTACTCCTGGAGTATTACGAACAATATACCAAGCTTCATCACTCATAATCATTTCAACAAGAACATATCCTGGAAACATTTTCTTTTTCTTTTCTTTTTTCTGACCATCTTTCACTTCAACTTCCGTTGTTTCCGGAACAATGACTCTAAAAATATAATCTTGCATTCCCATAGATTCAGTTCTAGCTTCCAATTTTTCTTTTACTTTTGATTCATGACCAGAATAAGTATTAACAACGTACCACTCTTTTTCCATTAGTTAAAAGCCCCCTTTATAACAGACATAAGTAAACTAAGTAATACAAAGAATACTACTAAAATAATGATAAAAACTAAAGTAGCAATCGTATACTTTAAAACTTCTTTCTTTGTAGGCCATTTTACTTTAGAAAGTTCATTCTTTACTCCTTCAAAGTAAGATTCTTTTTTTACTTTTTCTCTTGTTTTCTTATCCTTTTTTGTTTCTGTTTTCTTTTTTGTTTTTTTAACTTCTTTTTCTTCAGCTTTTTTTGCCATATTGCTTCCCCTCTAAATTAAAGTATTTAAAAAAACACTTTCGTGTTCACCTATAATTTATCACAAACCAAAAGAAAAAGCAAGTAAAAAATTATATTTTTCTACTTATCTAACTGATAGCCAGCAAATACACCTACAGCAAATATTAAAATCAAAAATATATTAATAGTATTACAAACACTTAAAAAAAGCATAAAAACAGATGATAAAGAAATAGCAAATATAACCACGTTGGTTTCATTATTCCACTTTTTTAGCAAATAATACATTACATAGCAAGTAAGAATAACTCCTATTACTAAACCTAAAAAATAAAGAACAAACAAAATCGAAAAAGGATTACCTAAAACATTTAAAACAAATTCATAAGATCCAAGCATCATAAATATTGCAGTTCCACTAATCCCAGGAACAATAGATGTTACTGCATCAATACCACCAAGTACTATAACATAAAGATAATGAAAAATATTTTTTTGAAAAGCAAACAACTCATTACTCTCAAAAAAAGGAATAATAAATAAAATCATAAAAGAAATTACAAAAAGAAACTTATTTTTTCGGTTAAAAGAAACTTGTTTCTTAAATCTAAAAACAGTTCCCATAATAAGTCCTAAAAACAAATAAATAGTAACATAGTAATAATTAGAAAGTAGAAAAAGAATAATTTTACTAAACAAAATAATTGCTAAAAAAAGACCTATTCCAAAATTAAATAACAAATAAAAATGCCTTTTTTTATCATCAAAAAATCTAGTTACCGCTTCCATCAAAGGCTCATATATACCCATAAACATTGCCAGCATTGCCCCACTTACTCCGGGAATGATTTTGCCAATACCAACAATAAAACCTTGTATAATTAATTTCAAACTCATATATTTCACCAGTAAAAATATATGAAAAAAGATTAATTTTAAAAACTAATCTTCTATACAAGAATTCATTAAATCGATTACATTAGCAAAATCTCTTTCACTCATTTTCTCTACATATTCTAAATTTCTTACTTCATAATCAATACTACGAATATGTTCACACAAAACAGAACCGCTAATCTTTTTTGTATCTTTTAAACAATAATGAGTAGGAAATTCTTTAGTATTTGATGTAATTGGACAAACAATAACCATTTTTGTAAATTGATTAAAAGGATTATTACTAATAATAACAGCAGGTCTAAAACCTTTTTGTTCATGTCCTTTAATAGGATTTAAATCCACAAAAACAATATCACGTTTCATAGGAATATATTCTTTTTTCTTTACCATATTTCTTTGCCTTGTGCATCATCCCAAACAAAATCCTTACACAAATTCTCTCCTTGATATGTATTAATTCTCTCTTGCAAAGAAACTTTAGGATTTATTTTAGTAATGATAATTTGATTTCCTTTCTGTTTTATATTGACAATATCATTTGTCTTTAAATGAAGTTCTTTAATAATATTATGGGGAATACGAATTCCTTCGGAATTGCCCCACTTTTGAATTTTAGCTTCCATAATATACACCAGCCCTAATAATAGTATATACAAAGTTTATACTTTTGTCAAGAAAAAAAGATTAATTTTAAAAACTAATCTTTAACCTGCAATCATAATATATTCAGCTACACAAAGGAAAATTGTAATAAGATTTAAAACAATACCAGCTGTATTAGCACCATTTTTAAGTTTACCACGACTACCAATTGCTAAACAAATTCCAATAATAGAAAGTATAGCTGGAAGAAAAATAACAGTAATTGCCGCAACAACCAATTCAGAATGATAAGCATTAGATATAATTTCATGAACAGAATGAGAATAATCTATATAAGTTGACATTCCCATAGCAATTACAAAAGTAATAACACCGGCAATAATAGCAAGAATACCTAAAACCATGCTTGCAGTAGCTACTCCACTTCCTGGCAATGATTGAACAACCACTGTATTATTAGCAAGATTATTAGAACTTCCTTCTTTTGAGAGAGCATTACCACAATTAGCGCAAAAACTTGCTCCCTCTAAAACTTTTTCTCCACAATTTGAACAATACATATAAACTTCAACTCCTTCTACTTTAATATATCATATAAAACTCCAAAATACAATATTCAAAATAACCAAAAAAAAGAAGACTAACAACATCTTCTTTCATAAATATTTTGCACTTCATTTTCTTCACAGCAAGAATAAGTTGGTGCGTAAGTATGACGATAAATATGATGATTAATAATTCTTGTATTACATGGTATGATATGAGGAACCTCATGGCAAATATATCTATGACATACAGTTTCTCTTGGACATTCATAGATTGGTGGACAAACTACTCCCGGAATAGATTCTCCCATCATATTTGGCATATACATACAAGCACCCATATCACATGCTTCTGGATATCCATCTTTTTCTCCTGCTTTGTATTGTGCATCATAATATCCTTCCGCTTTCATTGATTCATAATCACGATTATTATTTATTTTCAAGATAATCACTTTCCCTTTCTAGTGTATCTTATGACTAAATAATAATAATGCCTAGGTGTTTATCATGCTTTTTTCTGTCGATTCGTAAAAAAATAATTAAAGAAACATAATAAAACATTAATAAGAATACCATAATAAACAGCACTAATTAAAACTAAGAAAGCAAAATTAGTAAGAACCTCACTTGGAATGATAATAATCAAAAAGATTGGTGCAACTAAACCTAATATAAGATTTACCACCACAACATAATAAATATATTTTTTAGCCCTCATATCTAACTTATTAAAAATAAAACGAATTAAAAAGTAAAAAAGGAAAGCAACAAGTATTAATCCTAAAAAATGAACAAGCAATTTTAAAGCCTGATTATTAATAGGAATTAAACCAATAAGTACCATCAAAAATGTATAAAAAACAAATTCAAATACTGAGGATAAAAAAACAATAAACTTCTTCATTTAACCTCCTTAGAATGGCATTTTCATATTACCATTACTAAATTTTTTCATCATATCTTTCATGGATTCAAACTGTTTAAGTAAACGATTGACTTCTTCAACACTTACCCCACTACCTCGAGCAATTCTTTGTTTTCTACTAGCCTTAAGAATTTCGGGATTATGTCTTTCTTTTGGTGTCATAGAACTAATAATTGCTTCTATATGGGCAAGTTGTTTAGGATCAATATTAACATTATTAAGTCCCATTTTTCTAGCTCCTGGAAGCATTTTTAAAATATTTTCCAAAGGCCCTAACTTTTTAATTTGTTTAATATTAGTTAAGAAATCTTCTAAATCATATTTACCTTTACGCATTTTAGACATTTGATTTTTCGCATCATCTTCACTAATCAATCCTTCTACTTTCTCAGCAATACCTAAAATATCTCCCATATCAAGAATTCGCTCAGCCATACGATCCGGATAAAACTCTCTTAATCCATCCATTTTCTCAGAATCTCCAACAAACTTAATTGGAATATGCGTTAAATGTCTAACTGATAGAGCAACACCACCCTTAGTATTACCATCCAGTTTCGTTAAAATAGTACCTGTCAATTTAAGTTTTTCATTAAATCCAGTAATAACATTAATCGCATCTTGTCCCATCATCGCATCGATAACCAAAATAGTTTCATCAATTTTAAAGTTAGATGATAGTTCTTCAAGTTCACCCATTAAAGCTTCATCGATTTGCAAACGTCCAGCTGTATCGATAATAATATAATCAAGATGATTTTCTCTAGCATACTCTAATGCTTCACGAACAATTTCTACGGGACTAATTTTACCTTTCGTAAAAACTGGTACATTTAAACTTTTTCCTATTTCTACTAGCTGTTCAATTGCGGCTGGACGATAAATATCACAAGCTACTAAAAGTGGTTTTTTATTATGTTTTTTTCTTACATAATTAGCAAGTTTCCCTGCTGTAGTTGTTTTACCACTACCTTGAAGTCCACAAAGCATTAAAATAGTCGTTCCATTATTTACTTTTAAAGGCTCATATTCACCACCAAGTAATTCTACTAATTCATCTTTAACAAGCTTAATAAAGAGTTCATCCGGCTTTAAGCTTTTAGATACATCAAGTCCCAAAGCTTTTTCTTTTACACTCGCCACAAATTCTTTTACAACTTGATAATTAACATCCGCTTCAAGTAATGCAAGCCTGATTTCTCTCATGGCATCACTAATATTTTCTTCTGTAATCGTACCCATTCCTCGAATATTTTTTATTGCTTTACTAATTCTATCTCCCATGTATTCAAACATTTATAATCATCTCCAATAAAAATATTTTATCATACAAAAAGGCTAAACTCAAGGTTAGCCTAAAGTAGTATTTCTTATATTATCAATAAAATCACGCATAATTGTTAGATAAGTTTCATTATTATTCGCTTCTTCATCTGTTAATGTATACATCGTATCAACATTGATAATATTCGCATCATATTCACTTTCTAATGAAGAAATAAAATCTGTTTTTTCATCAGTATCACATAAATAAAAATCAGTATAAGTACCATCATCAAAAGCTTCTTGTATAGCTTCTCCATTACTATCTTCATTTAAAATAACAACATCAAAACCATAATTCCTTAAAAAGGCAAGCTTCCTACTAGATACGACAATAGTTGGATTCCCATCACTTCTCGCTTCTGTTGCCACACTTCTAAGTTCCGCATCCATAAAAGATAAAGTCACTTCTAATTCATCATATCTTTCATTAATTGCCTCACTTAAGACCGTACTTGTCGTATAATCCATTAAATTATTACGAATATTTTTAGCTAACATCAAAAAATTATTCGGTGATAACCACAATTCTTCAATTGCATATTCATAATTTAAACCATAAGAAACATCAATTAAAAGTAAATCCGGATTTTGATTTAAAAATTCCCGAGCAAGTTCTTTTTCATTTGTTAAACCATTATAAACAAATAAATTCCCACTACTATAATTTTGCTTTTGTCTATTAGTAAGTTCATAATTAGCTACATCGGCCCCATGTGGATAAATACTACTAACATTACTTTCTTCTCCATATAAATAATTCGTTAAATATTCAATTGGATATATTGTGGTATAAACATCACCACTATTTAAACTACCATCCCCACAACCTGATAATCCAAGGATAAATAAACTAAATATTACAACTTTTAAAATTTTTCTCATTTATAGTCCTCCATGACTATTATTATTTTAAATTATTTTTAAAAATAAATCAATAGAATATTAATTCCAACTAAGCAAGAGTTCATTTAATTTATCTTCCAATTTTTTTATTTTAGCCTCTATTTCTTGATATTTTTCTTTATTTGTATAAACTTCTTCTAAAAATAATTCTTTCTTTAACTCTTCTATTTCTGCTTCTAGTTTATTAATTTGTTTATCAAGAGAATGGGTTTGTTTTTTACTTTCCTTTTTAATTTTTTCAGGTATTTTTTCTATATCCTTTAATGGTTCTTCCATCTCTTTTTTCTTCTCCAAATAATCATCATAAGCATAATCATAATAAGTTACCATTTTACCATCAAAATCTAAAATAGAATCAGATAGTTTTTTAATAAAATAGCGATCATGAGAAACAAAAAGGATTGTACCAGGATAATGAGCTAAAATATCTTCTAATTTTTCTTTTGATAAAATATCTAAATGATTTGTTGGTTCATCAAGAATTAAGAAATTAGCATTACTAAAAATCACTTCACATAGTGCAAGCCTCACCTTTTCTCCACCTGATAAAACTTCTATTTTTTTATTAATATCTTCCGGATAAAACATAAAACTTGCTAAAGCAGAACGTATTTCAAAATCATTTTTTAAGGGAAATTTTTTCCTAAAATCTTCATAAACAGTTAAATTAGAATCAAGAGTATCAAATTGTTGATCAAAATAAGCAGTAGTAACATGATACCCAAATTCACAAGTACCAGATAGTGCTGGAAGATACCCCATAATTGTTTTCAAAAGTGTTGATTTGCCACTTCCATTACCACCAACAATTCCCATTCTTTTTCTTTTATTTAAAGTAAAAGTTGCTTCACCCAAAGCACTCATATAGCCAAATTCTAAGCGATCCACATTTAAAACCACTCTACCACTTTCCTTAAAATTGGCAAAATTCGCATGAAAAGTAGTTCGATTTTCTTTTTCAGGTGCTTCTATTTTGACCATTCTCTCAATTTGTTTTAATTTGGACATAGCCATACGAGCTTTTGATGGTTTATAACGAAAACGATCGGCGATTCTTTGCAATCTAGCAATTTCTTTTTGTTGACGTTCATAACTTTTAATATAAGCTTCTCTTCTTATCTTTTTCTCTTTTTCGTAAGTATCATAATTACCATTATAAAGGGTTGTCTCACCATACTCTATTTCGTAAATTTTATTAGCAACTCGATTAATAAACATTCGATCATGTGATACAACCATAAAAGTTTTCGGATAATTCTTTAAATAATCTTCTAACCATTCCACTCCCAAAATATCTAAATGATTCGTTGGTTCATCTAGAATAAGCAAATCTGGTTTACTTAAAACAAGTTTGATAAAACTAATTTTAGTTTGCTCACCCCCAGAGAAAGCTGAAACTTTTTTATTTAAATCAGAGTCAGTAAAACCATTTTTAGTTAAAGCCGTTAAATATTCTTTTTTATAATCATACCCACCAATATTTTTATAATATTCCTCTAATTCGACATAATTACTAGTATCTTCTAATGTTGATGAGCCAGATTCTAACTTATACTCTAATGCCTCGAGTTTCCTTTCTACTTCAATGATAGGCTTATATACTTCTAATATTTCCTCTAATAAAGTATGATCTTCTATTAATCCCGCATTTTGTTTTAAAAAGCCAATATGAAAACTACCAAGAGTAGTAATTCCAAATTTTTCTTCACCCACACCCTCAGTAAATAAAGATGGATCAATAATTGCTTTTAAAAGAGTAGACTTTCCTGCTCCATTTCTTCCAACGATAGCAATATGATCTTTATCTTTAATCTCTAAATTAATATTTTCAAGAATTGTTTTAGCATCTATCTCTACTGCCCCATTAACTACTTTAAAATACATAATAATTCCCTCTTTAAGAATTATTGTACTAAATTTTTCGCTTAAAATCTACTAATCTACCAAAAAAGTCCTTTTAAAGCATCAAATAAACCTGTAAGTCCTTTAGTCATAACATCACTTATTCCATTGGTAATTTTATTACCAAACCTTGTAACACCAGTAGAATAATCTACACTATCATCTTCCAAATAATCTTTAATATCAACAACTTCACCGTTTGCTACATCACTCTCAAATTTCTCCATAGCTTCTTTTGTTAGTACTGCCTTATTTCCCATTCTTGTTTCATAATAACCAGATTCATAAGCAATTAAAAGAGCAACAAAAACTAAAAAGAAGCAAAACAAAATCCGAAAAAAATATTTACTTTTTTTATTTTTCTTCATAGTTTTCCTCCTTAATATAAGTAGCAATAACTTGAGATAAAACCTTCATCGAACGATTGACTTCATCAATCGTATTATAAACGCCTCCAACTTGAATTAACAATACTCTAGATGAAAAATCCTGATTATAAACTCCCTGATAGCCAGTACCTCCACGTAAAGAAACGCCTCTAGATAAAGAAGAATTAATACTTTCTAATATGCGATTTAACTCTTTAGCAAATTCCTGATTATCTAGGTAACTTCCATTATCAGTTCCCACAACAAAAAGTATTTTAGCATAATCCACCCCATCAATATTCACAGTGGTAGCATCTCTTTCATAATCTGATATTTGTAAATCAAAGAAATATTGCAAACTTTTATTTTCCTGCACCCTTTGTTCTAATAATATTCTAGATGCCGCATAACTATTCGTATAAGGAATATCTTTTTCTTTCGCTATTTCCACAACACTTTGATCCTCAACAAAACTACCTATTTCTTGTTCTTTTAAATATTCACTTAAAATAAGACTAGCCTGTGTAACATAAGAAGGAATACTATAACTATTAAAATAATTACTTAAATATTGATCTGTCTGAAAAGTATTATAAATATAAACAACATTTGTTAAATCATGACTTACAATATTTTCCAATGAACTGTTTTCCCCCATCACTGGAAGAGTATCCTCAAAAAAAAATCCAAAAGAATTACGATAAAGATATTCTTTTCTTAAATTAGAAATCTGATATTCAGTAACATTTCCAAAACTATTACCAACTAAAACATTCAAAAAACTATCCTCTGAAACACGATTTAGCAAAAAATTGATAAGCACATTAAAAAGAAATATAAAAAAGATTAAAAAAAGAAAAACAAAATAATAAAGTTTATATCTTGGCACCATTTTCCTTTTAATTGTAATAAATCTCCTCATTTTTCTTCACCCATTATAATTATATAATGGAACATCTAAAAAAATTGTCAAACTATGAAAAAAGAAACCAATTTAATAGTTTCTTAAGATTACATACAATTGACTATCAAGAAATTGTATAAGGATTAGAACTAGTGCCATCACCCGAAGAAATTGTAACATCAGACCGTAAATTAATAACAGGACGCACACCAAGTGCAATATCCACACCCCAAGCGAAGAGCCATCCGTCCGACTTTACAATGAATACATTAGCCCCATCCCAACTGCCATTAACGCTAAATGGAGACATGGTCCAGTAGGCTTGTCCTGTATATAGGTAATAACTTGTGTTATTTGTTGCCCATACCCCACCAGCATATGCTACTTCATCAGCTGTGATTAATCCGATTGGATAATCTAATGCTCCATTTCCGTCTTCACTTCCACTTGTTGTGAATAAGTCAATACTATTACTACATTCATATGTTGGTTGTTTATTATTTGCCAAACGATTATATACTGCATAGTCTGTTGCACTTATTCCTGTTCCACTTCCACTATATGGTGTTCTATCATTACAGAATCCGGTATTTCCATCTATTTTATCAGCATAACTTGATAAATTATTTGCGTACCAGGTATTTAATTCTCCTAATATAGTGCTATTTACTCCTGTTCCATGCACATTATTAGTTGTATATTTAAATCCTACGTATGCATTATTATTATATGATGAGTTGAAGGCACTTGTTCCTGTTTGGGTTTCTGCACCCGTTGTGCTGGCGCTGGTTCCTTGATGAATTAACCTTAAACTTCCATCTTCATTGATTCTAATAATGCGCCAATACTTATTAGCAAATTTAACCCAATTATTGTCTACTGTTCCTCTAAAATAGTATGTTGTTCCTTTACTTGTCTCTTCTTTATATAATCCGTTGGTTGCTTCACCACATCCACTTGCACAACTTGTTTTACTAAAGTCTGGTATTCCTTCATTTACAATTAAATTTAATTTAGCTAGCATTTCATCTGCTAAATTTTTTTCTGTAAAATCTAAATAACATTTTGTTCCTTTTGTTGTAAATGGCATAATATTTAATGCTTTCGTATTACTATCATAGCTTATATTAATACTACTATCTTCTTCACCATTAACACTACAATAACTTTCTTCGGTTAATTCATAATTACCATCTGGGATTGTATCTACAGATTCACCATCTACAGTTATAGCAATAACATTTAAGTCTGGTAATGTATAGTTAATTGTTCCGTTTACTAAAGGAATACTTTCTGTTACTCGATATTTAGCATGACTTCTAGTAACAACAAATACAACAAGAAGTACAACCACACAGACAAAGGCACATAAAAAATATAATCTATTCTTATGAGATTTAATAGTTTCAAATTCAATACTTCCATTTTTCTTCAATTTTATAACCTCTTTCACTATAAAATTGAAAATCCTTAACTATATTAAGTATAAGGTATAAAGTATTGAAAGTCAACAAAAATGTCTATATTTTGCCCGCTTTTAAGTTTTTACATTTCAATTTTAATAAAATCTAATTGGTGAATTTAAAATGTATATTAATAGACTACATGAAATTTTAGAAAAGGACAATATTACAATTGCCAGTCTTTGCAAATATGTTGGGATAGATAGAAGCACCTTAGGTAAATATATAAAGGGCTATTTAACTATACCTTTAAAACATTTAGATGCAATATGTAAATATTTTGATATCTCTCTAGATTATGTTTTTGGACTAACAAATTTAAAAAAATATCCTAACTATAAATATGAGATAGACACAAATTTACTCGGGCTAAGATTAAAAGAGTTTAGAAAAAATAAAAAATTAACCCAAGAAAAATTAGCTAATGAACTTAAATGCACTCATTCTATTATTTCTGAATACGAAAATAATAAGCGCTTAATATCTACATCACATTTATATACAATATGTAGAAAATATAAAATTTCTGCTGATTATCTTCTAGGTAAAATAAATAGTTAAGAATTCTCAATTTCTAATATTATTATATACTTACATTTTTAATAAGTCAACAAAAAAGTCTATATATTGCCCACTTTTATGTTTTATTATTCTTAATTTTATAAAATCAAATTGGTGATATTAAGATGTATATTAATAGATTACAAGAAATTTTAGAAAAAGATAACATTACTCTTACTAGTCTTTGTAAACTTGTTGGAGTAGATAGAAGTACTTTGGGTAAATATATTAGTGGCTATTTAATCATGCCATTAAAACACCTAAATACAATATGCAATTATTTTAACATTAGTTTAGATTATAGTTTTGGTTTAACAAATAAAAAAACATATTCTAACTATAATTCTGATATAAATATAAAGTTATTTATTCAAAGATTAAAAGAATTTAGAAAAGAAAGAAAAATAACTCAAGAAAAACTAGCAGAAGACCTAGGTTGTTCTCGTTCTGCTATTTCTGAGTATGAAAACAATAAACGCTTGATAACTACTTCTCATATATATGATATCTGCAAAATCTATAACATCTCTGCTGACTTTCTACTCGGTAAAACAGATAGTCCTAAATACCTTAAATAAACTAAGGTATTTTTTATATTTTCGACAAAGCGTCGAATTTTGTCGAACGCTTTTTCTTGCTTTTCCCATAACTATACTTCATAATATTAACTTGTGTATTAAGGAGCAATGCTTGCCTTTGTTCTTTTCCATTTCTATTTTTACTTCCCTTACTCCTAGGGGGTTTTGGTTGTAGAAAAGAGGTGAACAAAGTAATGAAGGTTCGGTTAAAAGTAATTTTACCACGAATAAAAATAGCATTGGTCTTCTCGATAACAACCAATGCTAAAACAAATACAAAATAGGCATTGGATTGTCTCCTTAATGCACTACAACTTAAGTATAATATTTTTCTCTAACAAATACAATTTACAATTCATTTACATTTTAATATTTAAAAAAATAAATCATTTAAAGCATCACTTATAATGGTACTAGTAAGATTAATAATTTCCTCCACATTAGGAGTTGTATACATTTTCTTTTCTTCTTCTAATACCAGAGGAACCCCAATCGCAATAATAGGAATTCCAAAAGTATTCTTATCTATTCTTTTATTATCTTTAATAGCACTCCCCGGAATAATTCCCGTATTATTAATTTCTATAGAATTATTTAAAAGCTCTTTATCAGCAGTAGCTAAAGAATCAATCATAATAATAACACTTGGCTTTAATTTTTTAACAACCATTTCAATCAAAGCATAAGAACTAATCCCTGTCTTTTCTGTAACTTCTGGATTAAATAAAGCTACTTTAGGAATATTTAAAAAATCCGTAAAATGATTGGTTGCCATTACTTTATTTGTTGTAGAAACACCCAAACTATCACACAACACACTAGAGTTACCAAGGCCAATAATAAGAGGGTCTGTTGTTTTCAAATCTTTAAACAACCATTTTAATATTTTTATTAATTCTTTTTTTATCATTTTTTGTTTTTGATGCAAAGAAACATAATCGAAAATAATTGAAAAATAATCTCCCCTAACTCTTTTTACTAATTTTTCACTCTTATAATCTACACAAAAATGATTTACTTGATATCCACGATATTTCTTTTCATCTATTTTAAATTTTTCCTTTTCCAATATTTTAGATACATCCATAAACGCTTTCTTCATAAATAACACCCTTATTATTATGGAAAAGAAAAAAGAAGATATACTTCTATAACCTTCTTCCCTCATTTTCTTTTATAAACTGATAACTTTCATTAATAAAAGCACTCATTAATTCTAATTCAGAAGTAACCCCTCTATTTCGAATTTCTTGTTCTAATTCTCCTTGATAATTTCTAAATTCTTCACAACTATACCCTAAACGATAAAATTGTTCTTCAACTACTTTTAAAGCGTCTAATAGTACTTGAATCTTATTAAATTGCTGTTGTAACATTCCAAGATCCATGTTAGCTTTATTATAAGAATCATCCCCATTTTTGTATTTACCATGAATATAATTAGTAATGATTTCTTGACTTTCCATTGTTAAAGCATCAAATAAATGATCAATTACTTGTTTATCTTCATCCGTTAAATCGCCTTTAATAGATCTAAAAAAATCATATAAACTTACATGGTTTTTCAAAACCGGCATTTTACCACTTTTTAAATAATCTTTAAATTGCCTCCTCAACATATTTATATCTTTTTGACCCTGATGATAAGAAGATTGGTCACAACACAGTTTTCCGTTTATATAATTAATAATATTTTCACGTTTCTCATAAGATAATCTCATAAATAACGAATGAATTACCAATTTATCGACATCACTTAATTTTTCTTTTATATAAGTAAACTGCAAATATAATTTTCTTTTTATATAATCAAACGTATACCCTTCCATTTCACACTTACTAAATTGTCGTTGCATCCACCTTATATCATTATAAGCACGTTTACCTATCTCACTATTTTTATGATAGATTCCTTCCATGTAACCTAAAATTCCTTCTTGATATTCTTTAGGAAAAACAGCAAACAAACCATCTATCAATTCTTTTTCAGATTCAGTTAAAAATCCCTTTTCTGTTTTAAAATAATTATAAATTGTTTTTTCAAAAGATCCCTTTATTCGATATCTCTTAAATTGTTGCTGCAATAAAACAATATCATTATGAGCCTTCTTACCAATAGAACCAGTACTACCATATTTTCCGATAATATACCCCTTAATTCCTTCTTGACGAATTTTTGATAATTTACTAAATAAAAGATCGATTACTTCTTTATCTTTCTTTGAAAGTGGATCACTCTCATCTTCAAAGTAAGAATATAACGTACGTTCCAGTTTATTAATAGATTGCATATTCTGTTTATATTTCTTAAATTTTGCTTGCATTAAAGAAATCATTCTAGGAACATCATTACCCATAGCACCTTTTTGACTATATTCTTTATCCATATAACTAATAATTTCATCTTGATGTTCTTTAGAAAGTTTAGCAAATAGCAAATCAACGATAGCTTTATCTTCTTCACTAATTATCTCATCATCTTTTACAAAATATTTATAAATAGAACGAAAATAAGAAGTTGGAATATACCCCAGTTTCTTACACTTCATAAATTTAACACGTAAATATCTAATATCATTGAAACATTTCTTACCCTCTTCATCATTAAAAGAATATAAATGTTTCAAATAATTTGAAATTCTTTCCTGTTTTTCTTTAGATAATTGAGCAAATAAAATATCAATTAATTCTTTATCTTCCTTAGTAAACAAAACATTTAATTGAATAAAATATTTATAAATTGTTCCTACGAATAAAGAAGAAGAAAAGCCTTGCTTTTTAAAATTTTCAAAATTTCTTTGTAATAATAAAATATCATTACTTGTTCCCCAAGTTTGACTCTCTTCTACCCTCAAACACCTTTTAATTTTCCTTTGACGAGCAATAGGTAATCTCGAAAGCAAAAAATCAACAATTTGTTTATCTTCAAAACTAAGCTCTTCTCCCTCTTTTTTAAAATAATCATATAAATTTTTTTTAGATTTTCTTTTTAATTTATTTTCTTGCAATCCTTTTTTCTTTAACTCCTCAAAAGAAATATCTTGATATCCCAAACGTTCAAGTAATGAATAAAAAAGAGGCAATTCTCTTTTCATTTTTAAATAATAATCTTCATTAAAAATAATATGATAATGATTTAACAATTCTAAAAACATTTTTAAAGTATCCGTATCACTTAATGAATTATCAATCATTGATAATAAATTACTTATAATATGAGTATCACCCATACAGATTTTAGAATTTATCTGATATTCTAAATGCGTATCTACTAAACTTTTAATACAATTTATATTCATGTTATCATGAGTAATAAATCTTGATAATGGATCTAATAATTGATTCCATTCTTCTTCACTCATATTTAAAAATGCATATTTCTTTATATACTCTTCTTTTAATAAATTCATTAAAACACCCCCTTTTAACAGCAAAATCTCATGTTAAACATGAAAAAGCGTAGAAATATAATAACATTCTCGAATTAAAAAGTCAATTTTTAGAAAATTTTGATTGTTCTTCTTTAATAAATAATGCACTTTCACTTATATAAGAACTTAGAAAATCTAAATCAGATAATACTCCTCTAGAAATTAATTCTTGTTCTTTACTTTGTTTATATAATTGATATTCTAAAAATGTATAACCTAAACGATAAAAACTTTCTTCTACTACTTTTAATGCTTCTAATAAAACTTGATATTTTTGCAAGCGTACTTTCCGAAAATTCTGAAATTGTTCTTGGAATTTTTTTTCTTCATTACCAAGAACACTAACAGATTTTTTAAAATCTAAATTACCTGTTTCTTGATATTTTTTAAATTGTTGCCGTAATATAAGAATATCACTAAATACTTTTTTTCCCAATTCACTTCTACTAGAAAATAGACCTTTTAAATAATTTTGGATATTTTCTCTTCGTTCTTCTGATAATTTAGAAAATAAAATATCTATTATTTTCTTGTCTTCTTCGCTTAAAGTTTTTCCATCAACCACAAAATACTCATAAATAGTTTTCTTCTTTCCTTTTCGCTCTAAAGTTCCTGTTTCTTGATAATTTTTAAACTTTCTTTGTAAAACAAATATATCATTTAATGCTTTACGACCAAGTTTATCATTAGAAGGAAATAAGCCATTCAAATAATTTTGGATATTCTCTCTTCGTTCTTCTGATAATTTAGAAAATAAAATATCTATTATTTTCTTGTCTTCTTCGCTTAAAATTTTTCCATCAACCACAAAATGCTCATAAATAGTTGTTCTCTTCTTGCTTTTTTTATCTAAAGTCCCTGTTTTCTTGTATCTTCTAAATTGCTGCTGCAATATATAGATATCGCTTCTTGCTTTTTTGTCTGATTCATCGCGGGTAGAAAATAGATCATTTAAATAATTTTGAATGTTTTCTCTTCGCTCCGCTGATAATTTAGAAAATAAAGTGTCTACTATCTTTTTATCTTCTTCCGTTAAATCTTTACCATCTATTGTAAAATATTCATAAATAGTTTTTTTCCTTTCTTTGAACTTTAAAGTCCCTGTTTTCTTATATCTTCTAAATTGCTGCTGCAATATATGGATATCAACAAATACTTTTTTACCTAATTCACTTCTACTAGAAAATAGACCATTCAAATAATTTTGAATATTTTCTCTTCGTTCTTCTGACAATCTAGAAAATAAAATATCTATTATTTTCTTATCTTCTTCGCTTAAAGACTTTCCATCAACCACAAAATGCTCATAAATAGTTGTTCTCTTCTTGCTTTTTTTACCTAAAGTTCCTATTTCTTGATACTTTTTAAATTGGTACTGCAATGTAAGAATATAACCTATTGCCTTTCTGCCCAATTCACTTCTACTAGAAAATAAACCATTTAAATATTTTTCGATATTTTCTCTTCGTTCTTCTGATAACTTAGAAAATAAAGTGTCTACTATCTTTTTATCTTCATCCGTTAAATCTTTACCATCTATTGTAAAATATTCATAAATAGTTTTTTTCCTTTCTTTGAACTTTAAAGTCCCTGTTTTCTTATATCTTCTAAATTGCTGCTGCAATATATGGATATCATTTCTTGCTTTTTTGACTGATTCATCGCGGGTAGAAAATAGATCATTTAAATAACTTTGGATATTCTCTCTTCGTTCTGCTGATAATCTAGAAAATAAAGTGTCTACTATCTTTTTATCTTCTTCCGTTAGATCTCTACCATCTATCACAAAATACTCATAAATATTTTTTTTCTTTCCCTTTCGTTCTAAGGATCCTGTTTCTCGGTATATTTTAAATTGCCCTTTGATTGTGTAAATATCCCCTCTTGCTTTTTTGCCCAATTCATCTTTAGCAAGAAATAAACCATTTAAATAATTTTGTATATTTTCTCTCCGTTCTTCAGATAAATTTAAAAATAAAGCATCAATTATCTGTTTATCTTTCTCTGTTAAAGGTTGATCTTTCGGCAGAATATATTCATAAACTGTTTTTCTTTTTACTCTTCCAGCTCTTACTTTTGGATAATTACTTGTAGGTTCTTTTGGCTCTTCTATGTCTTCTTTAAAAGAGAAAAGTTTTATATCACTACCACTTGCATTTAGCCGATGAACATCTTGAACCAAAAATAAGAGATAATCATACTTCTTCAAATTTTCCAAAACTAAGCATTGATTTCTACGATATTCTTTAATAAGAGCATCTATTCTTTCTTTATTCCAAGAAAAAATAACCATTTGAAAATCTTCAATTGGATATTTAGCATATTTATCCCGACAGTAACCAAAAATATCTTCTAAAATATCTTCTTGAGCAATTAAAAACTTAAATTTTCGAACATAAAAATCAAAATGATTTAAAATACGATTCTTACTTTCATCATCTAATAAAGAAAAGTAACTTTCAAAAATATTTTTACATACCTTAAAACTTTTTTGATGAATTCTAATTTTCTCATAGTACATCATTTTTTTTAAATAATCTTTTAACTCTTCAAATTTTAAACTTTCACAATCTAAATAAATTAATATTTTCCTTAATGCATCTTGTTCCTTTAAAATTTGATAGTATTCTTCTGTAATATTGATATTTAATTCATCTATTTTCTCTAAAAACTTTTGCAACAAAACGCTATAATTAGAATATTCTCTAAAAAGTAAAAGAAGCATATTCTTTATAATCCGTGGATTCTTCTTTATTATTTGTTTTCCAATATAATTGTTCATTATTTTATCTAAATAATTGCGAATATCCTTAGAAACATATATCGTATGATTTTCTAATAAAATCAATATTTGGTTCTCTATTTTTTTCCAAGAATAATCATTCAATGCTAAAAAAGCATATTTATTTTGATACTCTCGAATAATTTTTGTTAAATAGCTTTCGGTCATAAAAAACCCCCTTAAACATATATTTTAAAGTAAAAATACCCAAAAACGTAGAAATATTGTAACATTCTCCTATTAAAAAGTCAATTTAACTTGAAAAATAGTAAATATTTTGATAAAATGGATACTGATATCAAGAGAGGAGTTTAAAAATGGCAAATATTAAAAGCTCTAAGAAAGCAATCAAAGTTATAGCAAAAAAGACTGAAAACAATCATGAACTTAAAGCAAGAGTTAAAAATTTAATTAAAGAAACTGAAAAAGCAATTGCTAACAATGATTCTGAAAAAGCAAGTCTTTTATTTAAGGATGTACAAAAATATTTAGACCAAGCTGTAAGCAAAGGTTTAGTGCATAAAAATACATCTGATAGACAAAAATCAAGATTATCTTTAAAAATTAAAAATATGAAGTAACAAATGATTGTTGGCTTCATTTTTTTTTGCTATACTTATAGTAAGGTGATTACATGAAAAAATTACTAACCCCTATTATTTGTTTAATTTGTATTTTAGTCGTTTTACTAAACATTGACTCAATTACTGATAAAATCATTTTCTTTTTAAATCAAACTAATACAACTAAAATTGAAATTAAAAACAACTACTATAAAAGTAATAATTACACATTTGTTTCTAATACTGATAATTTCACTCCCTATGGAATTGAGGATATTCTAAATATTATGTATTCCATCATCAATAGCGGAACAACAAACTTCACCTTTTATTGTCCAAAAGAATATGAAAGTTGTGTGAATGACATGAAAAAAATAACCAAAGATAAAACCTTACTTACTCATTTAAATAATTTTGTTCACCCCTTCAATTCTTTTTCCAGTATTGAAGCTAGTATATCAGATTCAGGTGAAATTATTATTAAGATAAATTATTTATACACAGAAGAAGAAATAAACCAAATTGAAGCCAAAGTAAAAGAATTAATTAATACCTTAATCACCCCTGATATTACAGAAGATTATGATAAAATAAAGACAATTCATGATTACATCATTAATAATACCAAATACGATTTAGAAAATAGGGATGAAATGAACAGTCATAAAGCTTATGGCCCCCTTTTTAACAATGTTGCTACTTGTAATGGATATACTGATTTAATGGCTATATTCTTAACAGAGATGGGATATGATAATTATAAAGTTGCTACTACTGAAGAAGTTGATGAAAATACAGAGGGACATGTTTGGAATGCCGTAAAAATAGATGATACTTGGTATCATTTGGACCTTACTTGGGACGACCCTGTAAGTAGTGATGGAAAAGATTATTTATATCACAAATACTTTTTAATTGATACAGAAGAATTACAAACAGCAGATGCTAATATAACAAGTACAGACCATGTCTTTGATGAAGTAATTTATAGCGAATTAAAACCACTAAACAAAAATTAGTGGTTTTTAATAACAATTTAATATAAATATCAAAAGAAACTTATTTTTTACTTCTAAGCTTCTCAATTTCCTCAATAGACAAATTAGTTGCTTTACTAATATCCTCTATTGACATATTCATATTCAATAATTTTTTTAAAATGTACCCTTTGTCAAGGACAAGTTTTAATTTTTAAGAAGAAGGGA
>CAMMXG010000002.1 GCA_946500895.1 uncultured Mycoplasma sp.
ATCTCACTCTTTTTCTTTATTAATCTCTAATATTTCTAATACTTCTTTTTTCATTTTCTTTAATTCAGACATTTCAAAGCCTTTTATTTCGTTTGCTATATATATTTTATTTCCTCCAAATGAAATTCCTACTGGTAAACTAAAATATCTGATATCTTGGTCTAGTCCTTTTATAAACCCATTAAAATATGAAGTTAATCTATCTACGCTTATGATGTATGTTACATATAAACTGCGATACATTCTATTTTGCATTTCTTTTAAATCTTCTTCCATAATAAGAACCATTTTATTATCATATAAATCATTGTATATATCTTCAGTAAATTCTTCTGTTTTAAAATCAATGATATAGCGTTTATTCTTTTTTATTATTTTCTTATATATTTTTAGATTTTCTTCACTATATACTTCTTGATAGACATTTAATAATAATCTTTTATTTAAATAATTACTAAAATCTAGATAATTATCTTGTTTTAATATATACTTATCTGGTTTAGGTGGTTTAATGTTACCAAATAGTACCATCATAATTCCAGGTAAACCAAAAAGAAACAATAAAATTAGAGGTAGTGTATTTATTATTGATTCTGCGAAATCATTTAAAGGGTTAAATCTATCGTAAATGTATACAATAAATGTGACAATCATAATTATAGCAGTAGTTCCTAAAGAAACTTTTATATATCTAATTTTAAAAATATCACTTGTTTTTTTATCTATTATTTTAGTTAAAAAGTAGAAAAATAGGAAAATTGCTATTATGATTAATATTGTTATTGTTGCTTCTTTACTTGATAAAATATTTATAATATATAATAAAATTATTATTCCAAAAAAGATTTTTATTATTAAATTGAAAGCTTTTTTACTTAGAATTTTTTGCAATAATTCTATAATAATTAGTACTACTAGTAATATTATTATATCTTCCATGTTACCACTACCACTCTTTTATTAATCCTATTATTAATATTAAATACAGTATATCATATTCTTATTTGTTTATCCAATATAAAAAGAACTAGTATAATAAATTTACGCTAGTTCTTCAAAAAAATTTTAAGCACCTAATATATAATACAATTTCTTTTCATCTACATCAATTATAAATAGCATAAACTTATAAATAGGATTCTCTGTGTCTTCGAAAAACAAATAATAATTATTAGTATTAAAAAGTTCTTCTTTATTAAAATTTTCTAAAAAAGCTTCTTTTTCCTCATCACTTAAATAATTAAATAAACTTTCTTCAATTGTTTTTTGGTATATCTTATTTATTTGATTTATTTCTATTTTGTTAAAATCTTGTTCTATTATGTTTTTAATATCTTTATTGCTATATTCCAAAATTTGAAAATCTATGGGGTCAATTCCTCCAATGTCTATTATTTTCACTGTTTTATTCGCATTAGGAAATTTTAGAGTATTAAAATTAAAAGTATAGTAGTTATATTTTGAAAAATGATATGCTACTATTAGAATAATTAATATTATACAAATGATTAATATAGTTATTATCCTTTTCTTCAAATTAACACTCTCCTAAATCCTATTAGATTTCTTTCAACACTTGTATATAGTATATCATGATATAACCTCTTTTCAAACACATAAAAAGAACTAGTGTAAATTAATTACATTAGTTCTTAAAATATTTAAATGGGTCTTCGTCTTCTCCACCTACATAAGTTAGAGAATCTTCTATTTCTTCTTCATCATCAAATCTTATCTTACTAAAATCTATTTTTCTAAACTTTTTTTCAAATTCAATTAGTCCTAATACTTCTTGTTTAGCCATTGCTGCAAATTCTTTGCTAAACATTTCACTTTTCTTTAAATTGTACCTTTCATAGCATTTCACCAGTTCTTGAGCAATATTATCCCAATTAAAAGTCATCTTATCACCATATTCTGAAAAGGGAATATATTCATGAATTGGTAAATCTAATTGTTTATTACCTATGTATATTAAATCTTTTGGAACATTTTTTATTTACCCAAAAAATACTGCTTAAGCATGTATATAAATAGCCATATTTATCTGGATAAGTAATTACTTTATCTCTTTCTTTTTTAAATTCTTCAAAAGATTCATCAGGGCTGGGAAATGGCATATATTTATTAAGTTCATGCTGAATATAAGTTACAATGTATTCTAAATCATTTATTTCTTCTAACTTAGGAATATTTTTATCTTTTGATAATTTAAATCTAAATAGTCTATTGTTTATATCATTTGAATAACTATTATGTGAACATTTTATTATAATTATATATCTTCCGTTATATTCATTTATTTCATTTTCTATTTTCAATGCGTATATATCATTTTCTTTAAATTTTACCAAATTTTCTCCTTACTTTTTAATTTGATTTTTTATTAATAGCATAATTTTCATCATTTAGTAATGCTTTCATTAATATTTTAGACTGTTCATGTACTTTTTTACAATGTTCTGCATCAAAAAGCAAATATTTTTTCTGATTTAAACCATCGTAAGATTTTAATAAGCTTTCTGTCAGATTTTTATATAATATATAATCTACTGCTTTATTACTAAAAGGATAATATTCTTGCATAGGTTCACTTAAGCTATAATTACCTAAATAAATTAGATTATTATAGTTATCTTTTTTTCCTAATTCTATATGAAATATATATTTATATAAATAATTATATTCATCTGGATAGAATTTAGTTTTGCTGCGCTCTTTTATCAGAATATCATCTTGCATAATTCCAGATAAAGGGAGAAATCTTTCTTCATATGGAACACATGTAATTTTGATATACTCTAATTCTTCTAATTCCTCAAAGCTTTTGGGAAGAACTTTATTTTTAGTTATTTTAGCTCTAAATAACATATTATTATTCCACTTTGGATTAATATGTTTAATTAAAATTAAAAATTGTTCTTTATATATTGTTTTTTCTACTTTTAAGGCAAATACATCATTATTATTACTGTTTTTTAATAAATTCCTTGTTACCATTCGTAACCTCCTACATATGTTTTTGAAATTTTTTATTATTATTTCTCATTTTATTTTTCTAAACTAAATATTTAGTTCATAAATGTATTCATCTATTCTAAGAATGTGCTGCACTTCATCGTAAAGCATTGCGAATATATGATATTTTCCGCTTTTGTTTGGTAAATCGTTATATTTATTTGCTTCTTCAAAATAAAGTGAATAATAACAATTGTTGGAGCCCACTACTGGCAAATAATATGCTACATCTGCCTGCATTTCTTCTAATCTAAGCCAGTTTTTATTTTCTTTTATTTCTTCTTCTACTGTTAAGTATTCTTCTTTCTTTGAAAATAATAGTTCATGGGTAATATAATAATATGATGTATTGACTTCTTCTTTTTGGTATATTCCTGTTGTTGGTAACTCTATTCCTAAAATATGCTCTAATTTAAAAGCTTCTTGATAATTATTATTAATTGGTATTAAAGATAGCAGACTATAAATTAATACTAGAAAGGTGATAATACTACCATTAATCATATTTTTACGACTTTTTATATTGTCTCTATATTTTATTCCTACTATTATAGAAATGATAGAAAATGGTAAAACAAACATCATTGACCATATATATTTATAAGTTCCATTTGTTACTTGTTCAATTAAATATAAGTTTATAGTAAGTATTATTATAAATAGTGCTAATGTTATAATAAATAACCAGTCTAATTTTTTTTCTAACTTTATTAAGTTTAAATTATTTTTTCTTTCATC
Source organism: uncultured Mycoplasma sp. (assembly GCA_946500895.1). Lineage (GTDB taxonomy): Bacteria > Bacillota_I > Bacilli_A > RF39 > UBA660 > Caccenecus. Next base: position 3,757 of record CAMMXG010000002.1, read on the forward strand.
TTCCTTTTGATGCAATATTTTTTGAATGAAAGCAATATCTTTTTTATGACAATTCGATTTTAAAATTTTAATGGAATAGTCTTTTAATAAGAAAACAAATTTATTTGTATCTTCTTTTATTTTAATAATTTCATCATATTTAATTGTTTCATTTACTTTATGGCTTTTTCTTTCTATATATTTTTTATAAAATACTAAAGAACATTTTAAATTGTTTTTTTCTTTGTTATAGCGGTAATAATAAAATGTTGCGTATATACAACCTATTATAAAACTTAAATACAGTATTAAAATACTCATACTACTAAATAAAAATAATATATTCAAATCTTTAGCAAAAATCAAAAGAGAAACTATAATTAATAGTATATCAATTAAAATTACTCTTTTTAATAATTTCTTCCAAAATTGTTTCATTTTTAAATATTCTTTAAAAGTTATAAATGTTTCTATTGTAAACAGTTTCTCCATATAATTACCTCAAACTTATATTAATTTCATTATATCATGATATAATCTCTTTTTAAACTTATAATAAAAAGAACTAGTGTAAATTAATTACATTAGTTCTAAGTTTAAAGATATATATTAAAATTCATTTAAATATATTTTTTTATCATTATAAATAATATAATCTTCTTTATTAAAAACTCCATAATACTCTTTACGTGTTAAAACTTCTTCTTTTAAATACTCCCCTTGTTTATTAGTGACTTTGATATCATCAGTATTTTTGGAACAAGTTATTATTACAGCTACTTGATTATTTGATAAATCATGTTTTTTTAACATACATTCTACATCTAATGGTGTGGTCTTTATTTTTGAAAAGGAATTAGTTAATTTAAAAAAGTTTTTTTCTTTTTTATAATCAATAATATTAAGTTGATTATTATCTTTCCAAATTACTGTAGAAAATTCTTCATAATCATAAACTTCTATTATCTTTCCATTTGGATATTGATAACTAAATGCACTTTCAATACTATAAAACGTTTTCCAAAGATTTTCAAATGGCATCATTAGTAAAAATGTTATTATAATTAAACTAATTATTGAGATACTAACATATATTATGTTAAAGCGCTTTGATAATCTTTTCTTTTTTGAAATTATTATATAAATTATAATTAGTACTATTATAATTCCCCATGTAATTAAGGTTCGAAGTAAATTAAAATTCATTATATTCCTCCTCAAAAAAGTTTTTTATTTTAAATTAAGAGTATAATAACGTTTTGCCAAAAGCAGAAATTAAACTTTGAGCTTACATCGCTTATAGTATATCATATTATTTCCTGTTTGTTCAAATATTATCTTGTTATTTTCAGTAAAGAAAAAGTTTCAGTTATTTTTTCGGAAACTTTTTACTTCTGTATTGCACTTAATATCACCTTTACTTTTATTATTGTATAATACCATAAAAGGATAAGTCATAAATGGCCATAGTGTATAAAAAATTCTATCCACTAATATTTTTTTATTCTTAACAGGTTTACCATTTTGAAATATCTTTAATCCCATTATTTTTTTACCAACACTCTCATATCCTATTAAGCAATCTTTTCTTAAAAATAGATTTACTAATAAAATTATTGCCAATAATCCCGAAAGAATATCAACTAATATATTGGTAGAATTTTTAAATATGTAATTTAAAGGCAAGTATATAATATGAAATATTATATAATAATCTATTGCTATTGCCAATAATCTTCTTAGTTGTATTATCATATACACTCTTCCTTTCATATTAGAATTTAGTATTTTGAATATAAAAAATATCCTATTATATCGTCTGCTACAACTAGATTACTACAAATATGATTTCCATATGAGCTTCATTAAAAAACATTTAATCTCACCTTTTTTCTTCTATTTCCATTATCTTTTTAAATTCTTTTTTTAAACGATTAAACTGCATTAAACCAAATCCTTCTATTTCATTTGGTATATACATTTTGTTTCCTCCAAAAGATACTCCTATTGGTAATTTGTAATATCTTTTATCTTGGTCTAATGTATTAACAAAGCGATTAAACATCGGACTCATTTTATCTACACTAATTATAAACGTTATAAATAATTCATATCTCATACTTTTCTTTGCTTGATTAAAATCTTGTTCTATTATAGAAAATATCTCTTTATCATACATCTCATTGAAATTCTCTTCCGTTAATTCTTCTAATTTAGTATCAATCATATAATATCTTTTTTTCTTTATAACTCTATAATATATTTTTAATCTATCACTTGTATATTTTTCTTCATAATTAAATAAATTTACTCTTTTACTTAGATAATTACTAAAATCTAGATAATTATCTTGCTTTAATAAATACTTATCTGGTTTAGGAGGCTTAATGTTACCAAACATCAACATAAGTAAGCCCGGTACAAATGTAATAAAAAGACTTAATGGTAATATTTGAGATATTATATTATCTTCTGCCATTTCAACACTATTATTTTTAATTCTTATATAAAAATAAGAAAAAATCCAAACTAATGCACATATACTACCTAAAATTAATGATATTTTTATAAATATTATTTTTTTACTATCACTATTTTTACATTTATTCAAAATAAATGAAATTGGAAAATATATAGCAATTGATAAAAATATAATCATTATAATAAACCAATCTTCATATATAATATCCATATTATCACCATTTAAAATATACCATATATTATTTTAAATGTAAAATATTTTAAAAATAAGTAAGAATTTTATAATAAACAAAAAGAAAGTTTATTTCTAAACTCTCTTCGTTATAATACCAGCTTTATGACCATTTAAATCTAATTCCGTATTTAGACTTTCATTAAATGTTATTTCTGTTGCTAGTGTTTCATTCATAACATAATCTTTAAACATATCAACAGCCTTTTTAATATCTTCATCACCATTATAATCAATCGTAATACGATCTGCTACATTATAATCTTCTTGTTTTCTGATATTTTGAATTTTTGATACAAATTCACGAGCAATACCTTCTAAAATTAATTCAGGAGAACGTACTGTATTTAAAATAACAAATAAATTATTTTCCATACCTACATCATAACCCTCTTTGGCAGTAATACGAATATCGGTATAACTAGAATCAATTTCATAATCGGTATCATCAATTGTGATATGAATGCTTTCGCCCTTATTTAGTTTGGTAATTTCTTCGTCGGTTAGGCCTGCTAAAATATCACTAAATACTTTGATATTCGCACCAAAGATTGGCCCTGCTACTTTGAAGTTTGGTTTTACAAAGAAACTCATGTATTTATTTAAATCACTGGTAAATACTACTTTTTTAACATTTAACTCTTCTAAAATTAAATCTTTTAAATCACCAATTAAGTCTTTTAAATCAGCATTTAATAAACATTCAGATAGTGGTTCTCTTACCTTTATTTTTGCTTCTTCACGAACATTTCTACCAATACTAATTAGAGTTCTTACTGTATCCATTTTTTCTTCTAAAGCTTCGTTGATATATTCCGTATTATATTTAGGGAAATAAGCAATATGAACTGATTCTTCGCCTGTCAAGTTTCGATATAACTCTTCACTTAAATAAGGAATTACAGGAGCTATCATTTTTGATAAGCCAATTAATACTTCATAAGTAGTACTGTATACAGCTTTTTTAGAATTATCAAGAACACTACCCCAGAAACGATTTCTGTTTCTTCTAATATACCAGTTTGATAAATCTTCTGATACAAAATTGGTAATACTCTTTACTACTTTGTTTAAATCATATTCGTTGTATGATTCGGTTACATATTTTAACAAGTTATGATATTTAGATAATAACCATTTATCTATTTCTTCTAAATCTTCATATTCTACTTTACATTCATCAATATCAATGTTATCGGTATTGGCATATAAAGCAAAGAAGTTATATGTATTTCTTAATGGATTAAAGAATTTAGAATATACTTCTTTTAATCCATCTTCATCAAATTTGATTGGTGTCCATACCGGAGAAGTATATGGAAGATACCAACGAATCGTATCTACACCATAACGTTCCATTAAACTAAATGGTTCAATGGCATTGCCTTTTGATTTATGCATTTTTTTACCATATTTATCTAGTAATAATTCATTTACTAAAACATTTTTATATGGACTTACACCTTTAACAAAAGTTGCTATTACAATTAGAGAATAGAACCAACCTCTGGTTTGATCAATTCCTTCACAAATAAAGTCAGCTGGAAATTGATTTTCAAATAATTCCATATTCTCAAATGGGTAATGATATTGAGCAAATGGCATAGATCCTGAATCAAACCAACAATCGATTACTTCTGGAGTACGACTCATTACTTTACCGCATTTTGGACATTTAATATGAACATCATCGACATATGGGCGATGTAAATCAATAGTTTCATCAATGTCTTCTATTGCTTTTTCCACTAATTCGCTGCGTGAACCAATCATATCCATATGACCACATTCACATCTCCAAAGTGGTAGTGGTGTACCCCAATAACGACTTCTCGAAATAGCCCAATCATTTAAGTTTTCTAACCAATTACCAAATCTTTTTTCACCAACATAATCTGGATACCAATTTACCTTTTTATTATTTTCCACTATTTTGTCTTTAATTTTGGTAATTTCTAAATAATAGCTAGGTTTAGAATAATAAATTAGTGGGGTATTACAACGCCAGCAGTGAGGATAGTTGTGCTTCATATGAATTTTTTTAAATAGCTTGTTATTTTCTTTTAAATATTTGATTACTTCTTTATCGGCATCAAAGACATTCATGCCCTTCCATAATCCTTCAGTATAACAGCCATCATCGCCAACTGGATTTAAAATTGGTAAGTTATATCTTTTTCCTACTTCATAGTCATCAGCACCAAAAGCAGGAGCCATATGAACAATACCAGTTCCATCTTCCATGGTTACATAAGTATCACATGTTACATAAAAAGCTTTTTTGTTTACTGTTAGGCTTGGTATTAATTGCTCATAGCCAACATTTTCTAAAGTACTTCCTAAGAAACGATCTAAAACCGTGTATTCATCTCCTAGAATGCTTGAAGCGAGTTTCTCAGCGAGAATAAATTTATATCCTTTTGATTCTACTCTTACATAATATTCATCAGGATTAACACATAAAGCAACATTGGAAATCAGTGTCCATGGTGTTGTTGTCCATACTAAGAAATATTCATCCGCATCAATTCTTTTGAATGGTACTACTACTGTATCGACATCAATTTCTTTATATCCTTGTTGAACTTCATGAGTGGCTAGTCCAGTTCCACATCTAGGACAATAAGGAAGAATTTTTAGGCCTTCATAAAACATACCTTCATCAAAGAATTTCTTTAAAATCCACCACTCTGTTTCAATGTAATCATTATCATAAGTGATATATGGATGTTCTAAATCAATAAATTGACCCATTTCTTTGGTAAGACGAGAGAATGCATCTTCATTTTCCCAAACTGTTTCCCGACATTTTTGATTAAATTCTTTAATACCATATTTTTCGATATCGCCTTTCCCACTAAAGCCAAGTTTCTTTTCAACTTGAACTTCTACTGGTAGTCCATGCGTATCCCAACCAATCTTTCTTAATACTCTTTTTCCTTGCATTGTTTCATATTTGCAAAAAGTATCTTTTAAGAATTTTGCTACCATATGATGTAGTCCTGGCATACCATTTGCAGTTGCGGGTCCATCATAGAAAACAAAGTTGTTGTTTTTATCTCTTGTTTCAATACTTCTTTTTAAAATATCAATTTTATCCCAGTAATCCCTTATATCCTTTTCTACTAAATTAACATTACGTTTGTCTAAATCTTTAAAATTTTTCATAGTTCCTCCTTCTAAACATAAAAAAGGTAGCACCAAAGGGCGAATATTTATCCGCGGTACCACCTTTATTTATAACTTATCTTTTTAACGCAAAGCTACGTAATATTCTAATCATTCAAATATTAGACTCCCAAGTGATTTTTTAAAAGACTATTCTCTAATTTCCACCAACCATTAGCTCTCTATGCAATTCATCTTTTAAACGTCTTGTTCATCGTCTGTAACGCTATTTAAGTAGTCAAGTGCAAACATTGCAGATATTGCTTCTATTATGTTTTCATCTTCTACTTCTTCGGTAAATAAATTACCATTTTCATTAATCTCTTTAAAATATTTATATTCACTTTTAGGCATTTCTTCTTCATCTATTTCTACACAATATAAATATTTATCATGATTAAACTCAGCTGTATCTAACACCATATACTCTACATTATCTTCTAATGTAATAATATCCTCTTTATTCATTATCGACTCCTTTTTGTAGTATCAATTTGATTCATGAAGTTTGCTACATCACTTCTGGCTTGAACTAACTCTTCATAATTATTCATATTATATTTGCTTAAATCAATACCTGTTTCATCAAATACTAATTTTTGATACTCACTGGCTTTTGTCGTATCATTAGATTTGATTGCATCGATGTAATTATCTACATAAGCTAATACTGTGTTTTTGCTTATTTTTGTATCATGATAATTCATATAATTAGCTACATCGCTTCTGGCCTGAACTAGTTCTTTATAATTATTCATATCATATTTGCTTAAATCAATATTTGTGTCTTTCAATACTAATTGCTGATATTCACTAGCCTTTTTGGTATCGCCAGATTGCATTGCATCAATGTAATTATCAACGCGACCTAATTGCACATCTTTGTCACTGAAAGTAGCATAAATTTCATCATCTGTTGGGATAGTAATTGTTACTGGAGCTGGTTCAGATGCTGGGCCTTTAATAACCGGTTCATCACTTAAAGCAGTAGGCCTTATATATTCGGCATCTTCGGCATGCTTAATACGATTGAATCTTTCATTAATACGGTCTTCGATCATTTGCCTTTTTTCCTCTTCTACTTGATTTTGAACATTTTTTTCTATTTCTTCAAAATTATCATCGAGTGGCTCTACATCTTTTATATCTGGATCAAAGCCCATTTTAGCGTCCATTACTTCTTTTTCTAATTCCATATTATTTGCATTGGTTGCATAGGCTAGATTTTCAGTAAATTCGCTTGCTTTAGCAGATAAGGTTTTACCTAATTCTTTTGATTTATCTATTAATTTTTCTCCTAAATCTAATATGCGTCTTGCCACTGTTTTTCGATTTGGATCTGGAAGTCTGTTTTCGTCTTGCTTTATTAATCCTTTTATTCCTTTTACGGCTCCGACTGTACCTATTCCGATTATTCCTACTTTACCTAAAGCAGTAGCAAGGGCTGCGAAAGCTTGAGATGCAGCAACATTTAGATTTAACTCGCCAAGAGTTAGTCCTAAGGTATTTATAATTGTACTATTAATTCCCCCAAGTACTCCCGATAAAGCTGGATTTGCCATAGCTAAGCAACTATTAGCATAAACAATTGTTGGAGCTAAAGTAGATAGAGTATACAAAACGACGAAAGATGATACTCCAATCAATGCAAGCTTTTTCCAATTTTTCTTCCACCAATTTATAGTTTCAGGTTTACATTTACGAATTGCTTTTACCGCTCTTCTTTTTAGTGGTTCTTTTGGCGATTTTTTCTTATCTTCTTCAGAAGATTTGCTTTCTTCATTTGATTTTTCTTCCTCTGAAGTTAAAGTTTCAGTAGATGATGATGGAGTATCTTTCTTTTTACTCTCTTCTTCAGATGATGTCGAAGCAGATGATGATTGTCCGGAAGATGAAGTTCCCTTTTTGATTTTTGCTTCTTCTAATTCTTTTGCCACTTGCTGATATGCTTCAGCTTGATCACTATTTATTAAAGCACCATTTATTTCTGCTAAATCGCTGTTTGGATTAGCATTTTTTAAGATAGCATATTTTCTACTTAATAAATTATACTCTTCTAAGTCACTTGCTAGAATTTCTTTTCCTTCGGCTAAAGTGGCATTTGGTGTTGCTTTGGCTTTTTTTATTAAGTCTGTTAATTCTTGTTCTACTTCCTTAATTAGTGGACCATTTTGCTCTTCTACTTTTTTTGCCATGAAATTTGGTGTAAAGTATTTCGTATTGTTTAATAATTCTTTATATTTTGGCATATCTTTAGAAGCTACATTGCCACCTTCACTGATACTAATTAAATTCTCTTTAGAGTTTTGCAAAATATTAATAATAGCTAAAACATTTTCGTATTCTTGTTTATCTTCGGGAAGAACAACTGCATTTGCTACTTGGGTTAAAGGAATATTGGTTAGACCTTGATAATTTCTAACTTTATCTTCTAAACTTGTTAAATATCCTTTTAGTTTGCTAATTAATATTTCATTTTCTTTTACTTTTTCTAAATCAGGATTGTATCCTTTAAAGTATTCTGTATTCTTTAATAGGTTTATAAATGGTTCTTTATCTATTCCATTTACATAAGCAATATCCCAAACTGGTGTTAAAGCAAATTCAGTATTGTTTGCTCTATTTAATATTTGAAGTATTTTAATTAGATTATCATACTCTAACTCATCACTTGGTAAGTTTTCGTTTTTAATTTTTTCTCTTAGTCGTTCTAATTCCTTAGAAATACTTGCAATAATTTTGTCATTTGGATTTTCTTCTTTTGGTGCTTCTTTGATTTCTTCTTTTTTTACTAAACTTAAAAAGTTTATTTTTGGTAACAATTCTTTTACAGCGTCTACTTGATGAGGATTTACACAAAGAGTATTATCAACGCTTATAATTGGATCTTTTTCATTTACATTTTCAATTATTTTTAATAAAATGTATAAATTATCATAATTTTCTTTATCTTTGGCTAAAATAGAGGCACCATCTAATCCAAAGCCTATGGATGTACCTGCTCTGGTATTTAGATAACTTTCTCTTAAGAATTTCATTTCCTCTTCCACAGCTTTTTTTATTTCATTATTAACTTTATCTTTTATTTCGGCGATAGCATTTCTAATTATAATTTCGTTTTCTGATAAAGTTTTTAAGGAATTTTGAAGATTGGTAATCTCTTCCCAAGTTTTAGGATCAGAAATATTTCTACTGTTTAAATCAGCTAAAGCTTTGCGATATTTTTCACGATCATTTGCATTAATTGCAAGACTTCTATTTAAAGCATCTAGGCGATCTAATTCACTTTTATTCATAGAATATAGTTCATAAGCTTTAGATAAAACATGTTCGCCCTCAACTCTAGCTAGTTCATCTGATAATTCATAATATACTTCTTTAATATAATCGTCATTATTAACAATTACATTGTTTTTTAAACCGTAATAAAATCTAGCATTTGCTTTAAACTCATCTACTCTACCTTTTTTTACATGAATTCTTGTGCCAGGTATCACTTCCAATTCATTTTCTGGTAAATTTTCAGCTTCTTTTATTATTTCTAAAAGCGTTGTTTTTAACATTTCTTCATTCATACTAGTTTCCCTACTTTCACACCAAAAAAATATTTATAAATCTATATCATTATAACATAGATAAGAAAGATAAGCAATTGTATTTTATTTGTTTTTATGTTATCATATTAAAGAGTAGAAAGAGGTTAAATATGAATCCAAATATATTTAGAGAGTATGATATTCGTGGGGTTTATCCTACGGAAATTAATGAAACGGTTGCTTATACCATTGGTAGAAGTTATGGAAGTTATTTAAGGGAAAAATTAAATCAAACAACTTGTATTGTTTCCTATGATAATCGTGTTAGTTCGCCAGCACTCGCTGCTTATTTAACGAAAGGTATTACGGATAGTGGCCTAAATGTTTATAATTATGGCCTTACTACTACGCCAATGCATTATTATGCTCGTTTTATTCATAACATGTTTGGTATTATGATTACAGCAAGTCATAATCCGAAAGATGATAATGGTTTTAAGTTTTCTTTTGATATGCTTGCTAATGCACGTGGTGAGATGATTGAAGATTTTAAAAATTATACTTTTGCTGGTAAATTTTTAACTGGTAATGGTACTGTTGCTAGTGGTAATATTACCGAAAAATATATTGAATATTTAAGATATGGTGTAGAATTTGGTAGAAGAAAAAGAAAAGTAATTCTCGATTTAGGAAATGGTACAACCTCTATTATTGCTAGAAAAATATTTGAAAAAGTTAATGTTGATTTTGAAATTTTATTTGAAGAAAGTGATGGTAATTTCCCTAATCATCATCCTGATCCTAATGTGGAAGCTAATCTTGAAACACTTAAGAAAACAGTTATCGCTAAAAAAGCTGACGTTGGACTTGCTTTTGATGGGGATGGTGATAGACTAGGTATCGTTAATGAAAAAGGACAAGTTGTTCCTAGTGATCACTATATGATTTTAATTATTCGCGATATTATTAACAAAGTTAAAAATAAAACTTTCCTCTTTGATGTTAAATGTTCTAAAGCAGTAGAAGATGAAATTAAAAGACTTGGCGGTACACCTGTATGTTACAGAACTGGAGCTAGTTATACTCAAGCGAAAGTGAAAGAAGATGATATGCCTTTTGGCGGAGAATATTCTGGACATTTTTACTTTAGAGATAAAATTGCGGATGTTGGAAGTGGTATTTATGCTGGACTTAGACTACTCGAAATTCTTAGCAAAACTAATAAGAGTTTAAGTGAGCTTTTATCTGATATTCCTAAATATTACAGTACACCAGAGATTAAATTCCCTAGCCCTGATGATAAAAAGTTTGAAGTTATAAAAATGATTAAAGATTTCTGTGAAATGCAAAAGTGGTCTTTGAATACTATTGATGGTATTAGAGCAAACTTTAGAACCGGTTGGGCTTTGGTTAGAGCTAGTAATACAGGGCCTAACATTACAATGAGATGTGAAGCAACCGATGAAGCTGGACTTAAAAATCTACAAACAATATTTACTAATTTGGTAAATACTTATAATAAATAAGAGGTTTCCCCCTCTTTTTTTGTTTAAATTACTTGTATTTGTTCATACTAATATCAGGAGGTATTTTATGACACAAAAAGAATTATTATATGTTGAAGATGCGATAGGCCATGAACAAAATGTAGGACAAATAGTTTCTGAAACAATAAATATGCTTGAAGATAAAAATTTACAGGCTTTTTTAAAAAGTGAATTAAAAAAACATCAAGCAATTGAAGAAAAACTCATGAATTTACTGGAGAGTGAAGCTGCATGAATGATCAATTATTAATGGAAAATATTTTGCTTCTTCTTAAAAGTAATATGGAAGTTTATGTTCATGGAACTTTAGAGGCCTCTAATAAGTCTGTTCATGAAATGCTACATTATGGCTTGGAAGAAACACTTAAACTTCAACATAATCTTTATCAGAAAATGACGGAATGTGGTTGGTACACCGTAAGCAATGTAAGTACGAAAACAATTCATGATACTTTAAAAAAATTAAAAAAGAAAAATTAAAAGACGGCTAAAAATTAGTCGTCTTATTCTTTGTTTCCAAGTGATTTAAACATCTTTCTCCATAATTTACTTGAAGAATAATTTAGTATTCCTACTTTATATATTCTAAGTCCATATTTATATAAGAAATAAGTTACTATAACAGTTATTAAAGTCGATAAGGCAAATGATAATAAGCTTATTTCTCCTATTAAATATAGAGTTGGGGCAATCATTACTGATAATAAAGGAATAAAGCTTAAAATATGAATAAATATTGATCCATCAAACATTACTGCCATTAGGGCTACATAATAACCTACAAGCATGATTATCATAAGTGGTGTTTGCAGTTGTTGGAAATCTTCTATGTTGGTGGTCATACTCGCAAGAATTGCTGCCGTAATTGCATAAGCAATAAAACTCGCAATAAACATGATGATTAAGACTATACTACCTTTAGCAAGTAAACTAAATATGCCAGCATCACTTAACATCGTAATAACCTCACTAAACATTCCAGTTCCTGCTGTTGCTGCACTAGTACTTGCAAGTATATTTCTGAGTAACATAGCTATTCCTGAATAAACTAATAATAATATTCCTTGAATTAAAACATATGATATGGCTGCAATAACTTTAGAAATAAAATGAGTTTTCGCCGGAACACTTGATATAATAATCTCCATTCCCCTACTTGTTTTTTCATCATTAATTTCAGCGCCTAACATTTGAACCATTGTTACAATTAATATAAAGAACGGGATAATTAAAATAGTTGTAACAATTGAACCCACATTTTGCTTAGTTTCATTACTTTGTGCTTCTTCATTTAACACAGTTTCTGTTATTTTAACTGGACTTGATAAGGCCGTTATTTCTTCTTCTGTTAGTCCACTTGTACTTAATACTAATTCACTTTTTACAGCGTTCACTGCATTTACAATCATTTCATAAGTAGTTCTTGATATAGCATTAAATGATACAATTTCACCACTTAAATATTCAGTATTAGATGGGTTTAAGACTACAACCACTTCATCATCAATGGCCTCTTTATCATCTAGAATATTATTGTCTAAAATAATTTCATATTCACCATTGTCCATTTCTGTTGCTAAAGCATTAAAATATGTAGAAAAAGTATCAAAAGAACCTATATTATCAACTACATAAATACTTTCTTTTTCTTCAAAATCGCCACCAAACAAATTAATTAAATAATCCATATTTACTAAAAATACAATTAATACTAGTAATAAAACATTGACTATTTTAAACCATTTTGTATCAATTTTTTTCTTTAAGCTGTACTTTATCAAATATTTAAATTTATTTTTCATAAGCTTCACCCACCAAACTTACAAATATTTCATTTAATGATGCATCTTCTACTAAAAATTTAGTTATATTTTTGCCTTTTTTCACAATTTTAAATACATCATCTATAAACTCATCACTTTCTAGTTTAACAATGATATCTAATGATTCATCATTTACTTCAATGACACCTTTACATTTTTTTATTTCTTCTAAATCAACATCGCCATTGATACGAATTACCTTTTTACGATAATTCTTTTTGATATCTTTTAGGGAACCACTTAAAACTGTTTTCCCTTTTAACAAAATAACTAATTTTTCACAAAATAATTCAACATGTTCCATACGATGAGATGAAAATATAATCATTTTCCCCTTCTCTTTGAATTCTCTTATTACACTCATGAATAATTCTACATTGATTGGATCGAGTCCAGTAAATGGTTCATCTAAAACTAATAGATCTGGTTCATGAATAATTGCCGTAATAAATTGAATTTTTTGCTGATTACCTTTAGATAATTCTTTAATTTTTCGTTCTTTATATTCACTAATACCAAAACGATCTAACCAATAATCTAATTTTTTTAGAATATCAGGTTCTTTCATTCCTTTTAATGTGGCATAATAAATTACTTGTTCTTTTACAGTAAGCTTGGTAAGTAAACTACGCTCTTCTGTTAAAAAGCCAATCTTCTCACTTACGTCATATCCTACTGGCTTACCATTTAAAGTAATTTTACCATTGGTTGGTTCAAGTAAACTCATAATCATTCGAAATGTCGTTGTCTTACCAGCACCATTAACACCTAGCAAGCCAAATATTTCACCATCATTGATAGTAAATGATAAGTCATCGACTGCTAAGACGTCACCATAATATTTTGTTACATTTTCTACTTTTAACATAAATCCTCCCTCACTATCATTTCTATTTTACTATATTTTTCACTCTACTTCATCCTTTTTTACAATATTGTGTAAAGTCGGAAGGTAGTTTAGCTATAAATTCATGATATTCTCCGTTTACTTTTATTCCTAATTTATAAGCATGAAGTCCTAATCTTTTAATGGGATTTGTCTTACTTCCATATTTTTTATCGCCGATAATAGGATACTTTAGTGAGGCAAAAGCAACGCGTATTTGGTTTTTCTTTCCTGTTTTGATAAATACTCTCACTATCGTATTTTTGCTTATTCTATTTATTACTTCAAAGTGTGTTTCCGCATACTCTCCTTTTTTGTTTTTGGATACATAAATTTTATGAGTGTGATCTTCTATTAAATAGTTTTTGATTACACCTTTTTCTTCTTTTAAATTTCCTTCTAATATAGCAATGTATTCTCGATCTGCCAAATCATTCCAATTATTTTGAAGTTCTTTTTTTATTTCTTCTGTTTTAGCAAATAATACTACTCCTGATGTGTCCTTATCTAACCTGTGAACTATAAATATTTTATTTGATTTATGTTTCTTTTTCACATACTCTCTTGCCATTTCATATAACGTTGGTGCATTCGTTCCATCACTAATAGTTAGCATTTTACTTGGTTTATTTACAACTAAAATATTTTTATCTTCATATATAATATCTAATTTTTTCATATAAAACCTCTTTGTATTTAACATTATATCATAGCTCTAATACTTTTAAAAAGATTCTTCTATTATCTTTATTTTTTTATTTGGCCTATTATAATAGTTATAGATGAGAACAGTATTTTGCAAGGGCACCTTGCAAAAATTCATTGATATCAAATTCTTTTGCAAATTTCTGCATATATCTTAAATTTCTGGCAGGCATTTCCTTTACATTGGGAAACTCTATTTTTAAGTCTTTGGCTAGTGTATCTATAAAAGATGAACCCCATTTATTGTTTTCAAGTAATTTTAAACCAATATTATAATACATCAAAATTAATTCTTTATTGGCATTTTCTACTGCTTTATTTCTTTTTACTAATAAAGTATTTTTGATATCTTTTAATAATTCAAAATATTCTTCTTTATTTTCAACCATTTTTCCTTCTACATTTTCAAGTTAAAAAATTCATAACTAATTGTATTAATATTTCCTTTTCTTTAGGGTTAGATTCAGCGATTAAAAGAGTTAGACTTGCTAGAGTATTGTTATCAATGACAGGTCTATCACTTACATATAAAATATTATAAAACTGTAAAAAATAAATAAAAAGAGTTGCGGCAATTCTTTTGTTTCCATCAATAAAAACATGATTTTTAACACATGCATATAAAAAATTAGCAGCTTTTTCTTCTATACTCTCATATACATCTACACCATCAAACGTTTGATAAATATTATTGATAATACTTTCTAATCCCTTATCTCTTTCCAGAGCAAATATATCACTTTTTTCATTAAATTTAAGGGTTTTAATAATGTCTATGCAATTTTTATAGGTTATTTTTTCATTGCTAATCTTTCCCTTTGGCTTGGTTAGGCTTTTATGGTCATAATCATCTAGTAAATCTAATGATTTGGTATAGCTTTGTAATACTTTGATAATGTCGCTAGCACCTACCCTGTCTAATCCTTCTAAATTACGACTAGCTATATCAATTAACTTGACTGTTTTTTCTAAATACTCTAATCTTTTTTCATTGATGGCATATCCTTTAATTAGATAATCTTTTAATATTTTATTAGCCCATCTTCTAAAGATTACACCATTTTTAGATTTCACACGATAACCAACGCTGATTATCATATCTAGATTGTAATATTCGATATTACGGGTTACTTCACGTTCTCCTTCTTTTCCAACTGTTGCAAATTTTGCAACAGTTGAATTCATTTCTAATTCTTCTTCTAAGGCATTCTTGATATGTCTAGAAATGACAGATTTATCTCTATCAAATAATTTTGCCATTTGTTCTAGAGATAACCATACGGTTTCATCTTTCATGTTTACTTCTAGTTTTACATTTTGATTTTCAAAGATTATTATTTCATTTTTCAATTTAAAACCTCCCATTAAATAAAATTATAAAGTTACACTCCTACTATTATTTATTACTAGCACAATTCTTATCTCCTTTTTTATTCACATCATTTTACAATATTTTACATATTTTTAGACAAAGAAAAAATCCACTAGTTTCCTAGTAGAATTTTTATCTATTATACACAAGTATATCCGCCATCAACTGGTAAGATTACGCCTGTTACATAGCTTGCTTCAGCGCTTCCTAAGAAAATTGCTGCAGCATTTAACTCGCCTTCATGACCATATCTTCCAAGTGGTACCGTAGATTTCATGTATGCAGTGAATGAATCGGTAATTAATGTTTCATGCGTAAGTTCGGTATCAAAATATCCTGGACATATCGCATTACAAGTAATACCATATTTGGCTAGTTCAGCAGCAACGGCACGAGTAAAATTAATAACTCCACCTTTACTTGTATGATAAGCAACTGTATCCATAGCCATATTTCCGACCATTCCATACATAGATGCAATGTTTATGATACGACCATAATTTTTTTCTTTCATAATATTAGCGAATGCCCTTGTTACATAGAATAAACTTGTCATATCTGTTTTGATTGTGAAATCCCAATCTTCATCCGTCATATCTAAGACTCCGGCATTTTTAGCACTGCCAGCACAGTTAACTAAAACATCAACTTTACCATATTTTTCTTTAACTTCTTTAGCAGCAGCATTTACGCTTTCTACATCCGTTACATCACATTTAATTGGATATGCTTCTGCTCCTAGAGCACGTATTTCATCCGCAACAGCTTCTAGTTTTTCTAGACGTCTTGCTGTTATTACTACAGATGCCCCTTGACGCGCATAGCCTAGAGCCATCTGGCGTCCTAAACCAGATGATGCCCCAGATACTACAACGATTTTGCCTGTATAATCAAACATTTTATTTCTCCTTTACTTGGTAATATTTTTTAAAATAACAGTTTTGGTTCTTGACATTTCTTTTAGTGTAGTCATAATTCCTTCATTACCAATTCCAGAATATTTCCAACCACCAAATGGTTGTTCAAATGAACGGAAGAATGATGCACCATTAATAACAAAGCCGCCACATTCCATAGCTTCACTAACTTTAATAGCTTTACTAATATCTTTCGTAATAATTGAACCAGATAAACCATAAATAGATTTATTGGCAATTTCAATTGCTTCATCTAGGTTATCAAAACCAATTACAGGAATTACTGGACCAAAGATTTCCATATCTTTTGCTACTTCCATATCTGGAGTAACGTTATCCAAAATAGTTGGTTCATAGAAAGCACCATTACGTTTGCCACCACAAACTAGAGTTGCACCAGCAGCAATGGTTTCATTAACTTGACGTTCTACTTCAATAGCAGCTTCTTCACTTACTAAGCAACCAATATCGGTAGACATATCTTGAGGATTGCCTTGTTTTAATGAATTAATTTTATCAGTCATTTTTCTAATAAATTCATCTTTAACAGAATTTTCAACTAAAAATCTTTTTGATGCACAACATACTTGACCAGTGTTGTAAAGTCTTCCCCAAACAGTTTCTTCAATAGCTAAATCCATATCGCCATCCGCACAAAGAATAAAAGCATCGTTTCCACCTAGTTCTAGAGAACTATGCGCACAATGTTCAGCACAATTTTTGGCAGCATCAATTCCGGCCGCAGTAGAACCAGTTAAACTTACCATATCAACCTTCTTACTACTAGTTAAAGTTTTGCCAACAACACTACCACTTCCATGAACTACACTTATTACACCAGCTGGAACTCCTGCTTCAACAAGTAATTCAACATATCTTGTAAGTGTTAATGGGTTTACACTAGCAGGTTTAAGTATTACCGCATTTCCCATTAATAATGCAGGTGGTACTTTATTAATAAATATATCACTTGGGAAATTGAATGGAATAATTGCTACTACTACTCCTAAAGGTTGTTGAATCGTATATTGAATAGTATTTTCTTGGCCTTTTTCTGTTCCACGATAGACAATGTTTCCATATTCATGTTTTACTTTTTCAACATATCCAGGAACACCAATTTGGATATTTGCTATTTCATTATAAGCTTCTTTAATTGGTTTACCTGTTTCTTTTGATAATAACATTGCTAATTCATCTTTATTTTCTTCTACGAGTTCTGCAAATTTTGATAATACTTCACAACGTTCAATTACACTTTTTGCTTCCCAATCTTTCTGATGAGCATCTGCATAGTCAATTGCAGCTTCTACATCTTCTTTTGTCAAACTTGGTACGGTATCAACTAGTTCGCCTGTGGCAGGGTTATATACTTCAATAACCTTGCCATCAGATGAATCGCACCATTTATTTCCGATTAAACTTTTCATTTATCTTCCTCCTTTATTTTTATTCTCCAAATGCTGTATATGAAAGTGATAATCCACCAACAGTATTAGATGAATGATCTCCTCTACCATATTCACCAAATGTAAATACCATTAAGAATTCTTTATCTGGAATTGCCTTCTTTACTTCTGGATAAATTTTATCTTCAATGCTTGCAAGAGCAAGTCCAAGTCTACGTCCACCACAGTGAACTAAGAAATAACTCTCTATCTCGCCTTCCATCATATCAGTTACTTTTTCGATTGTTTCTTCGTTGGCTTTTAATATTCCTTCTGGAGTATTAGATAATTGTATTACAGCAGTATTAACAGCTAAGTCAGCACCAATATTCATAGAATAATCATCATTACCATTCATTGGGTGACGAACTGCAATTACTTTACCAATAGGATCTTTTACGCCTAAAGGTGCACAAATTGTTTCGGTAAGTAGATTACCTCCCATTAATGAATCTACATCTTTGCCTGTCCATTCAGCATATTTTTTTAGGGCTGGTTCATGATCGATTTCTACTAAAGTTCTACTACCCTCTACTTTGGTAATGATACCAGCATTTTCAGTTTCATGATAAGCGCCTGTATAAAGGTTTTTCATTTCACCATTTGTATAGAAAATGGCAATAACACAACCATCAGCAAAAGATTCTCCATCATTTAAGATACTCCATTTACCTTCTACGGTGTTATCAGCAGCAGAACCACCAAACACAGGAATATCACCAATAACATCTTGAATTCCTTTCATATATTCTTCTTCATTGGCAGGACTTGCACTCATAAAGAAGAAATCAGGTTCTAGGTCACTACCTTTTACTTTACTTACTGCTTCTTCAGCAATTCGTCTACCTATTTCTCTAGGACTTTCATCTGTCTTTTTAGAGCCAGCGGTAACTACTTCAACGTCACCACCAAAAAGCATCATTCCTGAATATCCTGTTTCCTTATTTAGATATCCATCTTGAGTACATAAGGCTGCTGATGAAGTACATCCAATAATTGGAACGTCACCTAGTACACTTTTTGCTCCTTCCATAAGTTTTGCTTGATCTTGAACACAACTTGTAAAGAATAATCCAACTTGAGGGTTTTCCATTACGTTTGCCATTTTGGCAGTTTCTACACCTGATGTGTATGCATCTGCATTTTCACTGTATCCAACTTTTGTTTTTAACATTTTTTCACTCTCCTTTACTTAACTAATGTTTTCTACTAAATTTGGACATTAAAATTCATTATTGTTTTATTATCTACTTTTTAGTGCACCATTACCTCCATTCTCTATTATTCATTGTACCACAAATTTCAATTTTATACTTTATTATTCCAAAAATTTAACAAAAAAGTGTAAACTATTTAGTAATTTCTTTTACTCTGTTTATTAAAGCATTTGTTACCAAATCGTTGCAAGCATGGCAACACCTTGTTCTGTAAATACATACGGATTATATCTTCTACCACCTTTTATGCTTGAGGTTCCAATCTGGAACTTCAAAGTTTGATATTCTGTATTTGTTAATTAAAACATAAATCTTTCTGGAAATCTTTCTAAGTTTCTTTTTACTGCTTTATTTATATCTTTGGTGCCATTTGTACATTTATAAAGCCTTGCCAAATCACTATCTAACATTACTTGCTTGCCACGAATTTCATAAATTAAATTTTCAATATTTTCTTCTTTTTTTAACTCTAATTCTTTCATTTATTTTTTCCTCCCCTGATTTTTATAGCTTAATTATAACAGTCATACATTTGTATGTCAATGCTTATTTTAAATTATAATAAAATTTTCTTGTACTTTTGTATTAATTATGTTATAAGTAATAAAGAAAGAAGGTTATTTATGTCTTTAGTAAAAGCAAAAGAATATTTAAAAAAATTTGGTTTGGATAAAAATGTTATAGAGTTTAGTGAGAGTACAGCAACTGTTAGAGAGGCAGCAGAAGCTTTAAATTGTGAAGATGCCCAAATTGCTAAAACAATGGCTTTTTTAGTGGATGATTCTCCTATTTTAATTATAGCTAGTGGCGATAAAAAAATTGATAATTCAAAATTTAAACAAATTTTTCATACGAAAGCAAAAATGATTCCATTTGATGAGTTGGAAACACTTATTGGTCATGCTGCCGGAGGAGTTTGTCCTTTTGGAATTCATGATGGTGTAAAAGTATATTTAGATGTTTCTCTAAAAGAGTTTGATACTGTTTATCCGGCCTGTGGTACTAGTAATAGTGCTGTTAAATTAACACTAGAAGAACTTGAAAAAGCATCTGATTATTTAGAATATGTGGATGTATGCAAAAAGCCTGAAAATTAATTCAGACTTTTTTACTTTTTAAACTTCAAAATATAATCTTTCATTTCTTTACTTACTCGATAACTATCTCTTATTTTACTAATACTTTTATTGATTGTAAATTTATTTAATTTATTGTGTTCTAAGTATTTTAAACCAACACTTTCATATTTTATAAATATTTCACATACAAGCCAAGCTTCACCCATATTAACATAATATTCATCACTTTTAATATTATCTAAATATTTTAAAATTAAATCTAAATATTCTTCTTCTACATAATAGCATAATAATAAAATAAGTCCTACTCTGATATGATATGTTTGATTGCTTTTAACTAATTTATCTATTTTGGTTAGAAAATAATCTTTATTTTTGTCAACTATCTTTAAACTATTACAAAAAGTATCACATAAAGCCCAATTATCAATTAAATTAATAGCATCATCAAAGTAAAGCATTAATACATTGATATCTTTGATATTTGCAAACACTAGTAGTTTAATCATGATTTCTTCATAATAAGTATTTTTGCTATACTTTAAAAATTCTTGAATATTTCCTTTGGGGATATCTTTGGCTATACTTCTTAATTTAGGAAGTCTTATACCCAACATTTCATATTTAGTAAAAGTTATTTTTTCGCTAAATTCTTTATACTTTTTTTCACTAATACTTTTTAAATATTCAATAAATTCTTGATAAGAATTATTGTTCCATTCTATATTTTTTAAATCCATAATACTCACCAATACAATGATATCAATTCTAATAATTTCTTTCAATATATTTTGTTATTTTATGATTATTAGAATATTTAAAAGTAAAGCGATAATTATTAATAGATGAAAAATATTTGGAAAAAGTTATTTGCTTTTTATTATATAAATCATTACTATTTTTTATTCTTTTTTGTACTTTATTCCATGTTTCTTTTCTAAGTTTTATTATTGTCTTTTTATTTCTTATTTTAAAATAATAACCTAAAAAGACGAATCCTTCTTTTGTATTAATTATCTTTGTTTTATTTTCATTAATATTCAAATGATAAATGTTATTTAATTGATATTTTATTTTAATTAGACATTCTGCCAAATAATATTTGTCATGATGAAATATTAAAAAGTCATCCATATATCGAACATAATACTTTAAATGTAAATTGTGAATAATATAATGGTCTAATCTATTTAAATAAAAAATGCTTAAAAATTGACTTGTTAAATTACCAATAGGAAGGCCTTTACCAAATTCATAATTTGGTAAACTAAAATTTTTTTCTTGATATTTTAAAATCGTACGATATACATAATATTCATTTGTAATATCAATAATAGAATTAATTATTTTATATTCTGAAATAGTTAATTCATTTTTAATCATTCTTTTTAATACTTCATGATCAATATGATAAAAATACTTAGAAATATCTATTTTTAGTACATATACTTGATCGTATTTTTTAAGTTGTTCTAAATATTTTTTAACCAACTTTATTCCATAATCGCTACCCATATTCTTTCTCGTAGCAATATTTCTATGGTCTAAATACTTTTCTAATTTTGGTTTTAAAATAAACTCTGTAACGTAATGATTAATGATTTTATCATGTATACTTAGGGACATTACAATTCTTTTTTTAGGCTCTCTAATTAAAAAAATATTATAGTGTTCTACCCTATAATTATTATTTTTTAGTTCATAATAAATATTGATTAAATTTTGAAATTTATTTCTTTCAAAATTTAATAATTTTTTCTTGTTTTTTACATTTTTACTAATTTGATGCTCATAAATAAATAATAGATCTTTAAACTTTACTTCCATTTTTAATCCATCCATAAATCATTTTGGTTATAACAGATAATTCTTGTACTTTATGTATACATGTTTTTTCACTAATATACTTCTTCTTAAACGATTCTTCAAAATAAAAATCTAACATATTAATTTTAGATATAATTAATTGTTGTTCTTCTAACTTATCTTGTTTTAAATTAGCAAGTAATATTAATTCTAATATTTCATAACTTGTACTTTTTATTTTGTCTTTTAGTATTTTTTCACTTTTAGGATAATTAATTAAAAAAGAATCTAGAGATAAAATAAATTGCTTCATATTTTTTACAATTCGAAACTCATTATTCATTCACCAGTTTTTCAATTCCTTCTAATATTTGAAGCAACTCGCTTTCATCTTTTTCTTCCAATTTTAATTCAATATTATGAATTAAATTTTGAACAACTATTTTGTCTTTAGATTTTGCTAAATAAAAAGCATATTTATTTAAATCTTTAAAATCTTTTGTTATATTCTCGCCAATAATCTTATAATTAATTTTTTTTGCTTCCAAAATATTTATTACTTTATTAATTGCATTACTTGGAAAGCCTACTTTCCTATCTATTACTTTATAATCTAATAAATAATGCAATATGAAAGCATCATCATCAAATACTTGATAAAATAAACCCATTTTTCTAATTGTTACAAATTTCATTTTAATTCCTTTCTTAATATATAGTACTAGGAAAGTGACGTATCACTTTCCATCTATATATGTTATTCAAGGCTAAGCCTTAGGATAAGTAATGTTTTCTAACATACACAAATTATAGTCTTAACCATAAAATCCCGATTATTAGAAAGCTCTAGGACGGACCCCGTTCGAGTTGTTCGCATTGTTGTTGTTGTTCACATAACCAGTATTGTTCACATTGAAGACGTTGTTCGAATTCGACGAGTTCGGTTTTTTACTAATACTTACCCTACAATTTTATTTAATATTTTTCTAATTGTTTCTAAATAAAAATATTTATTATACTGATTATTTTCATCAGCATATTTACTTATAATATCTAAATTATCTAATATTAGATAATTAATATGTTTTTCTTGTAGTTGATGCTCTATATTCACATTTGTCTTTAAATGTTTTAGTATGAGAGCATCAATACCATAAGAAACATATTTTCCTTTTCTTATAATTACCACAAGGTATTCTTGATGTTTTTTCTTAGCAATGTAATATCTATTATATATTCCCACATTTACCACTTCCTACCTGTGGATAAGTGGCGCCGGCTCGGGAAGACTTCCCTCTTCCTGCGAGCCTTATCACACCTCCAAAGTGTATGGACTATTACTAGTTCCATCACCTCCTGAGATTTTCACATTCGATGTTAGATATACCGAAGGACGGACCCCGCCCGAGCCGCTCGCACTGCCGTTGCTGTACACAAAACCAGTAGAGTACACATCGAAGACACTGCTCGAACCCGACGAGCTCGGCGTAAGTGTCCATTGATAAGTACTGCTATCATAGAGCCAGTCATTGTTCTTGCAATCGCTAAAACTTGATGAATCCCAATCGTACAACTCTTTTGCTAAACATGCATCCCTATTTGTGGTTGAACCACCACTTGTGGCATATCCATAATCACTTGGATACATTAAAGCTACTTTCCCACTCCATGTTGTTGGTCTTCCACTATATACTGTTGTTCCTCTTTCATATCCATAAAAATGACTTGCTAGTCCATTCCTGGAACTTGTATAACTTGCTGTTCCACCAAGTTTCCATGTTACCGTTTCAATCATATTTCTTGCTGTATCACTTTTTATCCCAGTACTAGCATAGCTTCCACTTCCATTTAAATAATCCCCATTCAATGTTGTTTGTAAACTGGCTGTGTACCAATCATTTACGGTACCACTATCCCAAGCAATACTACCTAATGATTCGCTTCTTATTATTTTAATTAATTTTTGTCCACTTACACCATGAGTATCTTCACTAAATACACCAATAATTCTCCATAATTCATCATTAAACAAAACATAATTGTTTGGATCTGCTCCTATATATCTTAAATTATTTGCTTCATCATATGCTAACATGTTTGGATTAGTGTTATAAGCTTCTTCTATTACATCTACTGCTGGCGTTCCTTTTGATTCTTCAAAATACAGGGTACATTTAGTGCCCTTGGTTGTATAAGGAGCAATCGTAAATGTTTTGGTATCACTATCATAGTTTAATGTTAAATTTTGAATTGTGCTACCATCTTTATAGGTACAGGTACTTTGAGTGGTATCTAGTGTATAGTTTTTAGAACTATCTAATTCTTCTGATGCTACTCCATCAATGTATAGTGCTACAATATTTAGATCTGCCAAGCTATAATTGATTGTTCCATTTACTAAAGGTATTGATTGTGTCACTCGGTATTTTGCTCTGGTAAAATTTAGTACTACGGCACTAATAATTAGTACTGCTACTACTCCTATCATAATATTTCTTTTTAAATGGCTTTGTTTTAAAGTTTCGAACTCCATTCTTCTTCTCTTCCTTCCTTTTTGGCATCATATCACATTTTAATAGATAATACATGGTATTCGACAAACGTTGTCAAAACTTTTCAATTTCTTTCTACTATGTTTTTCTATGATATATTTTTACTATACATTATTATTGAGTGATTGTCAATTATTTTGTAATTTTATTTTTATATTTTGTTATATTTATTTACTTTTTATTCCTTATCACTATGTGTAGTTCTCTGTTTTAATATTTTGTGTAAAAATGATTACATAAGAAAGAGAGTTTTAAGATGATGAGACTAAAAAAGGTAAGAATATATGCTGATTTAAAGCAAAGAGAAGTTGCGGAAATTCTAGGAGTATCTAGGAACAGTTATAACATGTGGGAAAGAGAAAATGATTTAATTCCATTAAGACAATTAGATAAGTTTTGTAATATCTTTCATGTATCACTAGATTATGTTTTAGGCTTCACTGATGTTTGGGAATATGAAAATAGTAAAAGAATTGATCCTAAATTACTTGCTAAAAGAATTAAAAGAATTAGACGCGAAAATGATTTGACTCAAGATGAGCTTGCTAAAATTCTTAATATTACTCGTTCTTCTATTAGTAAATATGAAAATGGCATTAATCTTGCTCTTACGAGTTATATTATAGGCTTTTGTAAATATTTTCATGTTTCGGCTGATTTTGTAACTGGTAAAATTGAAGAAGAAATTAAATTGGAAGTAGGAGTTAAAAATTAGAATTTGTTCTAATTTTTTTGTGCCATATTTTACCACTTGTTTTTGTACTATTGTTCGTTTATAATTAAATTATGGTGATGCATATGGATACGGTTTATTTACACAGACATTTTTTGTGTATTGATTTAAAAAGTTTTTTTGCTAGTTGTGAATGTATTGAAAGAGGACTCAATCCTTTTACTTATCCTTTAGTGGTTGCGAATCCTACTCAAGGTAATGGTGCCATTACTCTAGCTGTTAGTCCTTATCTAAAAACGAAAGGTGTTCCCTCTCGAGGACGACTTTATCAAATACCAAAACACATTCAATATACCATTGCTAAACCAAGAATGAATCTTTATTTAGCTAAATCCAAAGAAGTTGTTTCCATATATTTAAAATATGTTTCCAAAGATGATTTACATATTTATTCGATTGATGAATGTTTCTTAGATGTTACGGATTATTTAAAAATGTATGGAAAAACAGATTATGAACTAGCTTTAGATATTTTAGAAGATGTTAAAGCATCTACTGGGTTATGTGCTACTTGTGGGATTGGGCCTAACATGTTACTTGCCAAAATTAGTATGGATATTGAAGCAAAACATAATGATGATTTTATTGCTAAATGGGATTATGATGATATTCCAACTAAATTATGGAGTATTGCTCCCCTATCCAAAGTTTGGGGAATTGGTCCTAGGATGGAAGCTAATTTAAACAAAATGGGTATTTACTCTATGTACGATTTAGCTCACTATGACCGCCATAAATTAAAACAAAGATTTGGCGTAATTGGTTTAGAATTATGGAACCATGCAAATGGCATTGATTTAAGTCGAATTGGCGATATGGGAAAGATAGAAGATAAATCTTATTCTCATAGTCAAGTATTATTTAAAGATTATAATGGGAACAATATTAAAATTATTATTCGGGAGATGGTGGAAGTAATAGCTATTCGCCTTCATAAAAATCATAAAACAACTTCTATTATTGGTCTTGGAATTGGATATTCTAAAAGTGTGGGTGGTGGATTTTTTCATCAAATCAAACTGAATAATCCAACTGATGTAGAACAAGCTATTTTAGCCAATTGTCTTATGATTTTTGATAAGTTTTATGAGGGACTACCCATTCGTAAAGTTACTATCTCTTGTGGCGAGCTAAAAGATAAAACAGGAGTACAATTAAATATCTTTGATGAAGTAGAAAAAATAAAAGAGCAAGAACAAATAAATCAAGCTATTTTAGATATTAAAGATAAATATGGAAAGAATGCCCTTTTAAAAGCTTCAAGTTTACTTAACGATTCTACTATCCATGAGAGAAACAAAAAGATTGGAGGTCATAACGCATGATTGACCGTGGTTTTGTAAAATGGCAACCTTTTAATAGTATTACACCCCTTAAAGATACGATTGCTGACATTGAAAATAAAGAAAAAGATACCAGACCAATTTTATTTCCCGAAGAAGCAAATGCAATTAGTGAAGCTTTAATTGATGCTTATTATAGTAAAGAAGTTATTTCTATTACTTATTATGAAGCTGGAAAGATAAATACAATTACAACTACTGTAAAAAAAATAAATCCAAACTCAAAAACGATTGAGCTTGGATCTAGTAAAATTATTTCTTTTAAGCAAATTGTACATATTTCTTAATCCCTATAAACATAATAATATAACCAGTTATGATATAAAAGAGTAGCAGTTGCATGCCATGAATAAATTGGTTCTTTATCTGGATCATTATCTTTATAGTAATTACAAGGAGGATCTATTTTTAATCCCTTATTAATATCTCTTCGATATTCTTTATCAAGAGTATATAAATCATATTCCGCATGTCCTGTTAAAAACACTCTTTTTTTATCTTTTGACTCCACAATATATACACCTGATTCGTTTGATTTACTAGTTAAAATTAAATCTTTTCTAGCAGACACTTCCCCTTCTATAATGCTACAATATCTGGATTGAGGAATTAAAAAATAGTCATTGAATCCTTTCGTTAAGTCAGTTTCTTTTACAATGTAATGTTCATATAATCCCGATAATTTTTCAGGTAAATTATAACGATTAATACCATAAAAATATTGAAGACCAAATTGAGATGCCCAACATAAGAAGCATGTTGATCTAACATGACTCTTGGTATACTTGAAAAACTCTTTTAATTCTTCAATATAATCAATATCATGATAATTGATATGCTCTAAAGGCGCCCCTGTTACAATCATACCATCATAATCATCACTTTTGATTTCACTAAATGATTTATAATATTTTTCGTAATATTCTTTTTTATCATCATCTACTTTTTTCGTATCTAAATAAATAAAATCTAATTCTACTTGAAGCAGTTTGGTGTCTAAGGCTTCAATTAGTTGCCTTTCTGTGTCTTCTAGCGTTGGCATTAAATTTAGAATTCCTACTTTTACGTAGGGTTTTTCTTTATTTATCTTAGAAATAAAAGTCACTTTATTTTTTATTTTAGAAGCTATTTCTAATTTTTTCTTTAAATATATAGCCATTTTTACACCTCTTTCATAGGTAAATTCTATTATATCAAAAAGATTACTTGTTCTCTTAATTTTATGTTCAACTTTACATTTTATTGCTCATCACTTGTAAAATTAAATCATAATTGTCATCATTAGCCATTTTATTTTTCTTTATCATTCCACATTTATCACAACGATAAATAATTTTCATCGTATCTTTTTTTCCTTTTTCTACGCCAATTGGCTTTAATATACCAAGACATTTGCATAATCTATCGCCAGGATAGTCATCAATGTGGATGCTACATAAACAATTTGGACAGTGATCACGTGCTGTGTAAGATAATGGATTTACGTGAGTTCCACAAACAACACAATCAAATTCTTCATCGATCATTTTAAATTTTTTGGTATCCATAAAAGCCTCTAATTAAACTTAAATATTTTCCGAGCTAGACGGTATCCAGGAATAGATATGAAACGTGGTAATTTGGTAAGTTTAGCTATCTTTATTTTCTTTAATACTCTTTTATTTTTAGTTTCTAAATAGTTCCATAAATCTTTTATTTTTTCATCTGCTTCTTTGGTTTTGGCAAGCTTACATAAAATGGTTGAAACCGTCATCATAATATCTAAATAATGAATTAAATATTCTTGCAAATTTTTAGGTTCTATTTCAAGGGGATCAAAAAAATCAATCATCAACTTCGTAACTTTTATTTGTTGATCTAAGCGACTTACCATCACACTTTCATTGACAGATTGATCACTTCTGCCAATAAAATAACGATAGAATGGAACATTTAAGTAATACATTTTCTTAATATGAGGTAGAGGATAATAAACAAAAATATTATCAACATAGAAAGTATGCTCTGGTAATTTTAAGTTTATTTCTTTTAAAATGCTTGTTTTATAAATTACCGAATGCATTAATAAATACTGGCTCACTTTAAATCTTTTTACTTCATCCCAACTAAATATTTTATTTTCAGGTATGATATTACCATATCCCATTTCTTTTGGATTGTCCTCTTTTTCATAAACATAATTTACAACTAACATGTCTACATCTATCTTTTTTAGAGTTTTAATTACTTTTTTTAAAGATTTCTCATCTACCCAATCATCACTATCTACTACTTTGAAATATTTACCGGTTGCAGAAGCAAGTCCGGCATTAACCCCACTTCCATGTCCACCGTTTTCTTTATCAATCACTTTTACTACTTTAGGATATTTCTTTTCGTATTCTCTCGCAATCTTTAAAGTTTTATCTTTAGATCCATCATTGACAATAATTAATTCAATGTCTTCTTTGGCAACTAAAATGGAATTAATCGCATGTTCCATATAGCTTTCCGAATTATAGCATGGAATAACAAAGGAAATTAATTTCATAACTTTACACCACTTTTCTTTAAATATTTTACGGCTTGTAGCATCTCACCTGTTACAATTTTATTTATTTCTAAATTACCTGGATTATGCTTTAAATATTTTTTTAAATCTTTTACTTTAATATAATTTAAAGTAAAATCCCCATCTCGTTCTTGATCATCAAGACGAACGTTTTCTAAATTATATACTTCATCTGTCAAAATATAATAATAATATATTTCAATACTACGATTGTTCCCTTTTACGGGATAATCTTTTAAAAAGTATTTTAGACAAAAGAAAGGTGTGTATTCGCCATTTAAGACAATTCCTGTTTCTTCTAACACTTCCCTTTTTAAACCATCATTTAAACTTTCGCCTGCTTCTAAATGTCCGCCTGGAAATTGAATTGTGGTATAAGCACTAGCAAGCAATATTTCTTTTTTACTATTAATTAGAAGTGCTTTTACCCGAATTACTTTATCATTAATATCTTCTTCTTTTATATGATCATAATTAATTATTTTTGTTTTCATACTTATCACTCTATTATTATTTTAAACGAAAAAAGAAGATAAGACCAGCTTATCTTCGAAAACTTTACATTATTTTATAAAACTAAATACCTAATAAGTAGCTATTTTGGTGGATCCGTTTAGAAATTAACTAATAGTAAAAAGTGTGTTTAGAAAATATAAAACCCCGTATTTACGGGGATAAATAACAAAATGGTGATCTGTATGGGATTTGAACCCATGAATGTTGCCTTGAGAGGGCAATGTGTTAACCGCTTCACCAACAGACCAAATATTAATGCCTTTTAAAGACATTAATATATTATCATAATTCCGTTTCAATTACAAGGTCTTCTTAATACTAATATGGCGTTCTGATCATGGCCTCGATAATTTGGTATTAGTTTGATTTCTTCTTTTAATAGTTCTCTTCCAGTAATGTTAAGTCCACCAATAGGAAAAGTTCTTAATTCATTATCTTGATATAACCCATAAATGTAATCTGCATAAATTATCCCTTTTTCATTAAGCATTTTTAGTAAAGGTTGGTATAATTCATGCAGTTTTTTTATGTCTAAATTGGGATGGTAAAAATATTCGAGAATATTAGAACATAAAATTAAATCATATTTCTTTTTACTTTCATAATTTAGGATATTACCTAAAATAAATTTACTATTTACTTTTATTAGATTATTTCTTACTTTTTCATAACTTTCTTCCCGCTCTAAATAACTATTAAAGAAGGTAATTTCATCTAAATCAAAATAATAGTCTTGTGTTAAGATTTGAAGTAGTGATATTTCTCTTTGATATTTTTCTTGTAGTTTAAAATAATATGTAAATACTTCGTGCCAAAACGTTTGATATTTAGGTAACATCCAATTTAATAAATATTCTAATATTTCTTTTTCTATCTCTTTCTCCTGCTTTTTATATAAAAGTGTAATTACTTTTAAATATTCTTCGTAGGAAAATCCTAAAATTAAAGCTTGCTTTATTCCTAGTGTATAATATTCGGTTAGAGGATTCATATCAATTAAATCTATATCTTCAAAATTATTTCCAATTAAATTTAAATATTGATCTCCACTACTACAAATACTTAGGACAATTTTACCATTTATCCCTTCTAAATAAGCTTTGATATTTTCATTGGTAAAAGCATATACTGCTAAATCATTTCTACTTCTATCATTTGTTTGTAAAGCGTTTAAAATAATTAATTTTATTTCTTCTAACATGAGAAAAAAGTGCTTTAAAACACTTTTTAATATTTTTCTATAAAGATATTTAAACGCTTTAACATTCTTGTTTTTCCAAGTAACTTCATAATATCATAAAGATTTGGTGTCATACTAGAAGTAGTTAAGACAACACGCATAGCAGTTGTAAAATCAGCAACATTTCCTTTGAAATTATCAGGATTTTCTTTGTATTCTTTCATATTAGATACATATCCCATTTTATTGCATAATTCTTTAATTTTATTAAACCAAACTTCCTCTGTATCTTCTTCTTTATAATAATTATTTAAGTAAGTATCCATAATCGATTTAATTTCTTCTTTATCCGTAATTTTTGCAAAATCATATGTTAATTCCTTGTTCCATTCCTCATCATAAATATACCATGTTTTTGGGAAGATACTAATGTAATTTTCATAATCTTTTCTCGGTTTTTTTGTCTCTCTTTCAATATTCAAGAAAGTAATAGTATCCTCTTTGTATCTGCTTATCAATTCATATACATGTTCATCATATTTTTTAGCCCAAGCTAAGTATTCTTCGTAAAGTTCACTTGCACTCATCTTTGAAATATAATTTTTAGAAATATTATCTAGTTTATCTAAGTCAAATAATGCTCCACTTGAACTCATTTTCTTTGGGCTAAATGGGAATTCATAGAATGGTTTATCTGGATTATTGGTCCTCCATTCTTCAAAATTGGAATTAGCAATCGTAAGTACCGCATCAATGACTGCTAAAGTAGGATAACCTTTTTCCTCATAATAAAACATTAAAGCTTCCGGATCTTTTCTTTTCGAAATCTTTCTAATTGTATCTCCATCTTTTTTGAGAATTAAAGAAGTATGAATGTATTTTGGCATTTTATAGCCAAACGCTTTAAATAAATCATAATGAAGAGGAACACTACTCATCCATTCTTCACCACGAACTACATGAGTAGTACGCATTAAATGATCATCTACTACATGAGCAAAATGATAAGTTGGAAGTAAGTTCTCACTTTTCATAATTGGTACATCAATGTCATTTTCAGGCATTTCAATTTTACCTTTGGTTAAATCTTCAAAAATAAACTTCTTGTTAAAATCTCCTTCGGAACGAAAACGAATCGTAAATTTTTCGCCATTTTTAATTCTTTCGGCCTTTTCATCATTCGAAATATCTCTAAATTTCGCATATCTTCCATAAATACCAATTCTCTTCTTTGATTTAGATTGATATTCTCTAATTTCATTTAATTCATCACTTGTTAAAAAACATGGGTAAGCTCTACCAATGCTAATTAAATATTTGATAAAAGCATGATATATTTCCATTCTTTCACTTTGAATATATGGCCC
The DNA here is from genome assembly GCA_946500895.1 of uncultured Mycoplasma sp. GTDB lineage: Bacteria > Bacillota_I > Bacilli_A > RF39 > UBA660 > Caccenecus. The sequence continues at coordinate 36,195 of CAMMXG010000002.1, forward strand.
ATAATTTCCAACTGTTTTTCCTTCAAACTCATATTCATCTGGATAAATACCATAATGACTTAAAACATGATGAATAAATTCAACAGCCCCTTCAACACTTCTTGCTTGGTCAGTATCCTCATTTCTTAAATAAAATACTCCTCCACTTGATTTAGCAAGTACATAATTAATCGTAGCACTCATCATATTACCAATGTGCATAAATCCCGTTGGAGATGGGGCAAAACGAACTACCTTAGCCCCTTCACCTAAATTTCTTTCTGGATACATTTTTTCATAATCTTCAGGAGTTTTTGTAATATTTGGAAATATTAAATCTGCTAACTCTTTATTTGTCATTATTAAACCTCTTTCCTAATAATACTATTTTACTTGAAACAATAGAAAAAAGCAAGATGCTTGCTTATAAATCTTGACTTGCTTTCATAAATTCTTTTAATACTTTTGATAAGGCACGTTTTTCTATTCGCGATACATAGCTTCTAGATATTTTTAAAGTTTTAGCTATTTCTTTTTGAGTATGTTCTTCTTCATTTAATAAGCCATATCTTTTTACTAGTATTTCTTGTTCTCTTGGTGTTAAAACATGAAAGTATTTTTTTAATAAATGAATATTATCTTTTAAATGTAAGGAATCAGCGATATCAACGGAATCATCCTTAATAATTTCAATTAGACTAACCTCTCCACCATCTTTATCATATCCAATAAAATCATTTAAACTTACGGTATTAGCTAACTTTTTATTACTTCTAAAATGCATTAAAATTTCGTTTTCTATGCATCTTGCCGCATAAGTAGTAATTTTAGTGGCTTTACTTCTTTGATAAGAATCAATACCTTTAATTAAGCCAATCGTACCAATACTAATTAAATCATCAGTATCATAAGAAGCATTATCAAATTTTTTTACAATATGCGCTACTAATCTTAAATTATGTTCAATTAAAATATTTCGAGCTTCTTTATCCCCGTTTAACATTCTCGTAATCATTTCATCTTCCTCTTCCGGTTTTAAGGGTTCGGGAAACACTCCATTTGAATAACTTCCAGTAAACATAAGCATATCTCTTACCATACTAAGTAAACTTAAAAACATTTTTTCACTTCCTAGTAAAAGTATATTTAAAAACAATAAAAAAAGAAGAGAAAATACTCTCTTCCAATATTATTTGCCTATGGGGTAAAGGAAAAAAGAGCCATAGGCAAATATTAAGTTTCTACTACATATGGATTTAAAGATGTGCCATTACCCGAAGAAAATGTAGTACTAGCCTTCAAATTTACTACTGGACGCACACCAATCTGGCTAAACACGTTCGGATAGAGAAGGCCATTTGAATACACATGAAATACCCAAGCACTGCCACTAGATCCGCTAAAATTAGACGGAGACATGGTCCAATAGTTTTGTCCTGTATATAGGTAATAACTTTGGTTGTTTGCTCCATATACTCCTCCGGCATAGGCTACCTCATCGGCACTGATTAACCCAATTGGATATTGTAATGCTTTATTTCCATTACTACTTCCAGAAACTGTATATAAATCGCTATCATTTGCACATTCAAATGTTGGTTGTCTATTTGTTACTAATCTGATATATCCTCCATAGTATGTTGTGGTGGTCCCTGTGCCTCCTTGCCCATTACTAACAGATTCATTTGTACTTGGCGTTCTATCTCCACAGAAGCCAGCATTTCCATCTAAATCGTCGGCATAACTTGCTAGATTATTTGTGTACCATGTGTTTAATGCTGTTAGGATTGTACTATTTGTTCCAGTTCCATGGACATTGTTTGTTGTGTATTTTAATCCTACATAGGCATTATTATTAGATGAACTATTGAATGCACTTATATTTGCTAACTGTGTTCCACTTCCAGTTGCAGTATTACTTGTACCTTGATAAATTAATCTTAAACTTCCATCTTCATTAATCCTTATGATGCGCCAATAGAAGCCTGCAAATTGTACCCAGTTATCACTTGGATTTCCTGCAAAATAGTAGGTTCTTCCTTTACTTGTATCTTCATAATAGATTGTTCCTGTTGTATCTTCTGTTACTGTTACGCTAAAGTCGTTTCTGGTCGCTAGGTTTTTACTTGCGATTATTTCTTCAATTGTTATTAGTTGTTTAGCTATTAATGGTTCACTACATATTATTTTGCTTGTTCCATTTAATCTTGTACATACTACTTGTTCTTCTTCACTTTCTTCTAATTCTATTGTGTAACTATTATTTTGGATTGTTGCATTTGTATTTGGTGTACATATATTATCTGCTGTTACACAATATGTTGCACTTGTTACATTATTTGTTAATGTGGAAGTGACTGTTGTATTATCAACACCAAATTTTGCTTCTAATGTGTCTACTACTTGTGTTTCTGGGTTTGCTACAACATTTATCTTTGATGAATATACTTTATTTGCAGCTTGTTCTACTGTTGCATCATAGTCTAACCATAATCTTAAATGATATGTCTTTGTTTCATCGGCATTTAGTGTTCCAGTGTAAAGATTATATGCTTCATAAGCTCCTTCTACTTCTGGTGTTACACTTGTATTATCACTTAATATAGATATTACATTATCATTGGTATCACTTGATAATGCTACTTTGATATAATTAGCACTAAGTGAGTTCGCTTGTTCATTTAAACTTTCTAAATTAACTTGATAATTTGTCGCTGTATTACATGTATTTTCAATCGTAAAATCATAACTCGTTCCTGATAGTCCTTCTACATCAGTGATTGGTAATATATTATTTAAACTGATAGAACTAGAATTACTTGTTAAACTGATATTTAAACAACCACTTTGAAAAGTATTCGCTGTATCTTGAATACCACCTGTACTAAAGAAGGCAAATGTAATTCCTATTACTCCTATTAAAATAACTACAATTCCCCCAACTAATAATGATATTTTAGTACCTTTATTCATAACAATCTTCCTTTACTCCAACCATTTTACAACAATTAATATAGCATTTCATCAAGTTCGACAAAACTTGTCAAAACTTCTTAATACATAAATAGGCTCCTATTGTTATAAAAAATATCATAGTTAAATTTTAACTATTCTATCTACTATTAATATACCTTATTATGAAGAAAAAATCAATCTTTTTGTTATTATTTATTTATCATTTTAACAAAAAACCAATTTTACACAATTGGTTTCTTTTCATTGTCAAACTCTTTCTCTATTAAGAATTCATGAATAATTTCTTCTTCACTCTCGACACTTATTTCTTCAATTCTATCTACTCGACATTTTTCACTAATTAGTATTGCTTCAATCTTTTTGACTGCTTCATCAACATAATCATTTATAACAACATAATTATATTTGTTTACTTCATTGATTTCGTTATAAGCTTTTTTAAATCTTTTAATAATTTGTTCAGCATTTTCTGTATTACGCATTTTAATTCTTCTTTTTACTTCTTCCATAGATGGTGCCATAATAAAAATTAAAATTGTTTCTGGAAAAAGCGTTTTTACTTGTTTGGCTCCTTCTACATCAATTTCTAGGATAACATCTATTCCCTTTTCTAACTTTTCTTCTATCTCTTTTTTAGGAGTACCATAATAGCAGCCATATTGAACTTGAGCATATTCTAAAAAATCACCATGATCAATTTTTCTTTGAAATTCTTCTGGCGTTACAAAATAATAATCAATTCCATCCGTTTCATTATTTCTCTTTGGTCTTGATGTGTAAGAGATAGATAAATATAAATTTTTATTGCGCTCTAATAAATGTTTAATAACCGTTCCCTTTCCAGCACAAGTAGTCCCAGAAATAATAATTAAACTTCCTCTTTCTTTTCTTTTAATCAAAGTATCATCCCCTTTTGTTTGTAATAATTTAGCACAATAAGAAAAAAATAGCAAGTTTTTGCTACTCTATGAAAAATTTATCTATACTTGTTTCTAGGATTACACTTATTTTGTATAAATCATAAATGGAAATAGCCATATTTTCTTCTGAATATTCAAACTCTTGCAAAAATTCTTTTTTAATCTCGGCGTATTTACTTAGTTCATCAATCGATAAACCTTTCTTTTTGCGATAATATCTAACATTTTTTGCTACAGTTTTATACATTTCGGGATTAAATTCATAATTTTTACTCATAAGTTCACCTCATATTTATTGTACACTTATTTTCTTATTTTATAAAGGGTTATTCGATAAAAAATTTATCCATTGATACATTTAAGACAATTGATATTTTATAAAGAGTATTTAAACTCATTCCCTCTTTGCCAAAAGTTGTTTCAAATCTTCTTAAAAAATCATTGGATACTCCAATATCGGTCGCCAATTGTTCTTGGGTTATTCCAGCCAGCTTTCGATATTTTCTTACATTCCTCGCTACTACTTCAATAATATTATCTTTAAAGGTAAAATCTCTTTTAAACGTCGTCATTTATTCTTCACTCTCCACTATTATTGTACTAGGTTGTGAGATTTTTTACTATGAAGTAATACTTCCTTTTTATGTTTATCTACTATATAATTATATGATATTTTTAACACATAAACAAGAAAAAACATTTACTTTAAGTAAAGTAAATGTTATCTTCTTAATGTAGATTTTGGTTCATCATTTAGGAAATTTCTATTGGCAATTAATAAATCTTTTTCGTCTAAATAAATCTGTCCATCCATACCATAAAAAGGATGCTTTCCACTTTTTTGTAAGTTTGCAATATATTTTAAATCAGCTTTTATTTTTTCTTTTTCAGATTTGTATGGTAGGCCATCATAACCAATCCATGTTTCTTTCATTTTAACCCTCCCATAAAGCTTAGTTTAGCATAAACCTAATTTGTTGTCAATTCATGACTCTTTTAAACATGCGTTCTAAATCATAAATACTAAACTTAATAATGGTTGGTCTGCCATGAGGGCAATTATAAGGATTATCACACATCACCAGTTCATTTAAAAGTTCTTGTTGGGCTTCATGAGAAATTCTCATATTAGCTTTAATACTCATCTTACAAGCTAGGGTTGCTGCTAGATGATCATTAAATTTAATAGGATCAAACTTGTCTTTGATATCGATTACTAAATCAATAATCTTTCTAATACTTTCTTCTTCATAGTCTTGTAATATCCATGTTGGATGAGCCTTGACAACATAAGTATTTACGCCAAATTCTTCTAAAATGAAACCCATATCAGTTAGAATATGTAAGTTTTCTTTTAAAGTTAAAAAGTCAGATGCAGAAAGTTCAATTGTGATAGGAATTAAAAGGTATGTAGTTGTTACTTCTTTCTTCCTTAAAGCGTTTAAATAACGTTCATAATTTACTCTTTCTTGAGCAGCATGTTGGTCTATTAAATAAATTCCCTCTTCATTTTGAGCAATAATATAAGTTCCTAGGGCTAGGCCTACGGGATACAATACCAAACTTTTCATTTCCTTATTTACTATTAATTCATCACTTGTTTTTAACTCAGGAGTATTTTCTTCTATACTCACTTGAAAGTTTAATTCAGTTTGATGTGGTTCCGCTTCTTTTTTAGCCATAGATGTTACAATATCAGCGATTACACTATCTTTAATGATATTAACACTTTCTTCTTTTAGGGCATTTGGTATTAGCAAATTATTATATAAAGTATCTTTAATTGTTGTGTAGATTAAATCATATAATTCCGGCATTTTACTTATTTTGACATCCTGCTTGGTAGGATGAATATTTACATCGACTAAAGTCGGATCTGTGTTTATTTTTAAGACGACAACCGGATACTTTCCATCTGGTTTATAGGTATGATAAGCATCATTTATCGCTTTATTAATTTCACTATTTCTAATGACACGATCATTTACAAATGTATTTAAATCATTGCGATTCGAACGAAGTATTTCTGGTTTGCAAATATATCCATATATATCAAAGTCATTGTTGCTAGATGAAAATTCTAACATTTTATTTGAAACATTTAAACCATAGATTTCATGAATTGTTTTAAGCAAGTTATCGGAACCACTTGTTTTAACTATTATGCGACCATTGTTTGATAAACTAAATTTTATTCCTGGATGAGCCAAAGCTAATTTTTCGATTAAACTCACAGAATTATAAGTTTCGGTATTTTCCGCTTTTAAATATTTGAGTCTTGCTGGAGTATTATAAAACAGATTTGTTACTGTAATGCTTGTCCCTACTCGCAAATCTCCACTTGTATTTTCAAGTACTTCGCCACCTTTTATGTGAATGTAGGTCGAATCAATGCCATCACTTGTTTTTAATTCTACTTCTGATACACTAGCAATTGATGGTAGAGCTTCACCTCGAAAGCCCATCGTATCTATAAAAAATAAATCATCATCTCGTAAGATTTTACTGGTAGCGTGTCTGCCAAAGGCAAGAAGAGCATCTTCTTTGTCCATACCAATTCCATTATCTGTTACTTTAATGCTTTCTAATCCACCTTTGATTAATTCTACTTTTATTTCGGTAGATGCTGCGTCAATGCTGTTTTCAACTAGTTCTTTTACGATGCTTGAACTTCTTTCAACTACTTCACCAGCCGATATTTTATTTGCTAAAGCTTCACTCATTACATGAATTTTACTCATAATTATCCTCACTACTATCTAGACGTATTTCTAAATCACTTTGGTTTGTTAAAATTTGGCAAGCTTCTTTTATGTTTAAAAAGCCTATTCCCGGAATTACAATATCGTTATTTTGAGGAATGTTTAAAGTGTATTTTTCTTTTTCCTGATTATATTTTCTTATAATAGTTGTGTTACCATAGAAAATCACTTTATTGTCATTTTCAAAATAAAAATGATAATTTTCATTTATAATTAGAGTAGTACCCTTTTTTATTAAATAAGAAATTGGTTTAATTTCTTTTTGGGTTAAATACTCATCATTTTCATAGGTAAAACCTGGGGTATCAGTAATCGTAAAATCGCCTATTTTTATTTTAATAAAATCAAGGGTTGTATTTGGTTTACTTGATGTTAAGATTTCTTTTTTAAGTCCATGTTCTTTTAATAGCTTATTTATAAACGTACTTTTTCCAGCATTGGTAATCCCCATAATAAAGGAGTCTTTAAAGCCTAATTCTTCCATGATTTTTAAAATATTATTTGATTTAAAATTAGGTTTATTACTTATAAAAAGAATTTTATCTTTAATTTTATAAACTTTCTCTAACCACAATTTTATTTTTTCCGGTTTCATATCACGTCTTAATGTATCGCTTTTACTTATTATTAGAACTTTAGGAATTTGTACTTTATTAAATAAAGATACTGTTTTTTGATTGATATTTAGAAAGTCAATTAAAAAGAATGCTATTCCTTTACTTTTATTTACTTTGTTTAATATTTCTTCTTCATCAATCTCTTCTTTATTTTTTCGTTCTCCATAATTTTTAAGCCTAAAGCAACGACGACAATAAACACTCTTTAAATCTGGTGTAAATCCTGGTTTATCTTCATCAAGATTTTGCATTACTTTGCCACAACCAATACAGATTTTACTCATAATATTCTCCTTTTTCTAATAACCCCTTTTTTCTTAATTTACGATAAATAAAGCTTTCAAAAAAGCGATTGATTTTTGTACACCATTTTTCATAATCACCAATTGGATTAATTAAAATTGATGTTATCCCTACCCTATTGGCACCACAAATATCGGTTAAAAGTTGGTCCCCTATGGCAGCAATCTCATGGTATTTAAACTTGTAAATATCCATGATTTTTAAATATTTCTTTTTAAATGGTTTGTGACTGGATGAGGCAACATCTACATTTAATCCTTCTTTAAATGGTGTTAATCTTTTTTTGCCACTGTTCGACAAAATAATAATTTTAAAATCACGCTCTAACATAACAAATAATTCTTTTACCTTTTTGGTTGGAACATCTACATTTACAGGGATTAATGTATTATCTAAATCAAATAATAAACATTTAATACCTTTTTGTTTTAATTTATTATAATTAATATCATATATACTTTTTTGATAAATATCGGGAATAAAATTTTGCATAATACCACCTAGTTCATTATATCAAAAAAAAGAGGAAGTATCTATCCTCAATTTATTATTTTTGTCTATACGATTCTGCTTCTACTTGTAATTTATAACATTGATATAAAGAATCTGCTAAAGAAATTGCATTTACATCATTATTAATTAAAGCATAATAATAAATATATATTAAAGCTTCATTATTATTTTTCCAATAAGCAATAATATCATCAAATTCCCTTGATGTTAAATTCATTTTAACTATAAGCGAACTAAGATTCTCAAAGCTTCCTTCTTTTATTCTTTTTAATAATTCATTTCTTAATTCTTGTTTTTTTGCTGCTAAAAATATAGGATTTTCAAATTTTGGATAATAAGATACCTTCCCATTATTTACAACAACTTGTTCTTTCATTTTCTACCTCCTGGCTTTAGTATATCAAATAAGATGTAGATAATCAATCATTTTAGAGCACTTAAAACATTACTTATGATATCAATGTTATCAATTGCATCACTTATTTTATCTGTTGTTCTTAAACGATATTTTATTTTCATATTCTCTTTGTATCTTTTAAAACTTGATGGGTCTCTGTTTAAATCTTTTAACCAATAAGAATTATATTTTAATAGTTCTAACATTTTTGGCTCTTTTTTCAATTCCATTAACACATTTACCTGCATTTTTTAATCCTCAAAAAACTTATTGATTGGCCTTGGTGTTACCGGGCCTTTGCTTGCAACAGACGGAGTGCTTTTTCCAGTTAACTCTTGCATTAAACCTAATGCCTTTTGCGCAGTATTAATGTGTTTTTGCACAGAGTCCATATCTATTTTTTTTACAATATCACTGAAATTATTAATGGAACTGGTGGGATTATCTTTTTTTAAATAATTTTTCCAAGCTCTATCATCATCGCCATAAATGTCATATATTTCATATAATTCTTGCCATGAGGAATCTTTGGAGTGAACACTTCTGATTAATTCTGGATGAGATTTAGCAAAAGCTTTAAATTCTTCTTTTTTAGACATATCAATCACCATTAAAATTATATGTAAATTGCAAATAAAAAGAAGAAAAAACTCTTCTATAGTTTGAAATCATCTAGAAAATCTTCCATTGATAATTTCTTTGGTTCTTTCTTCTCTTCCTTTTTGGACTCTTCCTTTTTTTCTTCACTTGGTGTTTCTATTTTTTCTTTTATTGCCACTACACTTGCTTGGTCTAATTTATATTTACTGATATTTGAACCAGTGCTTGTTAAATCCATAATAGCAATATCACTATTTTTGAAGATATTAATATCACTATCTGCTTTAGTTAAAATTAAATCTCTAGAATTCGTAACTAAGGCATTTAATATTTTGTAAGTTACTGTTTTTGTTTTTTTCATAATTAAACTGCCACGTTTCGCTCTATTATGAGTTTCTAAATCACTTAGTTTTACTCTTTTAGCAGTTTTACTATCGGTAAATATTGTTAAATATTCATCTGAGGCATTAAAGCTAACCATATTTTTCACATTATCATCTTTTAAGTTAATGCCTTTTACACCAGATGCTTTGGCACCGACAATTGGTACTTCTTCACTCTTAAAGTTTAGATAATAACCATTTTCTGTTACAAGAATAATATTTCCTAAATCTTTTTTAACATCAATTAATTTATCATCTTCTTTTAGTTTCATCGCTAGTATTGGTTTTGAACATCTAGCTACTTCGAAATCAGTAGATGCAGTTCTTTTTATCATACCATTTTTAGAAGCTAAAACATAGGTATCTTCTTTATTGTAAATGAATGAGGCAATTACTTCTTCGCCAGCAGTCATCATTATAATATTACTTACATGCTTTCCTAGTTCTTTCCATTTTATTTCTGGAATTTTATAAACCGGTATGTATAAATAGTTTCCAAGATTTGTGAATACTACTAATGTATCTAGTGTTGTACATTCATATAATCCAGTAATAAAATCTCCAGGTTTTAGAGTTGTATCTTCAGTTGATGCTGCATAGCTTTTAGAACTTACCCTTTTTACATAACCTTCGTTTGTTACCACAATGACAACATTTTCTTTAGGAATCATTTCTCTTGCATCAATTTTAATTTCAGCAATTTCCTCTTCAATCTTTGTTTTTCTTGGCGTTTCATATTCTTTCTTAATTAATTTTAATTCTTTTTTCATCACATATTTTAATACTTCTTCATCATTTAAGATTGCTTTTAAGCCTTCAATTAATTTAGAAAGTTTTTGCATTTCTTCTTGGAGTTCTAATACGTCAGTGTTTGTTAGTTTGTATAATTGTAAAGTAACAATTGCTTCTGCTTGTTCCATGGTAAAGCCGAATTCTGCAACTAAATTGTTTTTTGCATCTGCTTTATTTTTACTTGCCCGGATTACTTTAATTACTTCATCTAATATTGATAAACACTTTATTAAGCCTTCAACGATATGCATTCTTTTTTCATAGGTTGCTAAATCAAATTCACTTCTTTTTAATATTACTTCCCGTTGGTGAGCAATGTAAGCATCAAGTATTTCTAATATTCCTAACGTTTTAGGAACACGATTTACAATTGTAACCATATTGTAATTATAAGATATTTGTAAATCTGTATTTTTAAATAAATAGCTTAATATTAAATCGGGATTAGCACCAGCTTTTAAATCAATTACAATACGAAGTCCTTCTCTATCTGACTCATCGCGAACTTCAGCCATGCCATCAATTTTTTTATCGATTCTAATGCCATCAATTTTATTTACAAGCATTGCTTTATTTACATCATAAGGAATTTCGGTAATAACAATTTTGATTTTACCTTTTTCACGCACAATATCATATTTACATCTAACTACAACTCTTCCTTTACCAGTTTTAAAGGCTTCTCTTATTCCATCTATACCACATGCTATACCACCAGTTGGAAAATCTGGGCCTTTTACGATATCTAGGATTGTATCTAAATAACAATTGGGACTATCAATTCTCTTGATTGTCGCATCAATTATCTCACCAAGATTATGTGGAGGGATATTCGTTGCATAACCAGCACTAATTCCCATTGCCCCATTTACAAGTAGGTTTGGAAATTTAGCAGGTAAAACGGTTGGTTCTAATAATCTATCATCAAAGTTAGGCGCAAATTTAACAGTGTTTTTATCTAAATCACCTAATAATTCATTGCTAATTTTGGCAAGCCTTGCTTCTGTATAACGATAGGCTGCAGCTGGATCGCCATCCATCGAACCATTATTTCCTTTCATATCTATTAATGGCGTATTTTGTTTCCACCACTGACTCATTCTTACCATGGCATCATATACACTAGAATCTCCATGAGGATGGTACTTACCTAATACGTCACCAACGGTTGCCGCACTTTTGATATATTTTTTATCATAAGTGTTTCCAGCTTTATACATTGCAAATAAAATTCTTCTTTGAACTGGTTTTAATCCATCACGTACATCAGGGATTGCTCTATCTTGAATAATTTCTTTAGCATAAGATGCAAAGCGTTCTCCCATAATTTCTTCTAAGGCATAATCTTCTATTCTTTTTAGGACGTTATCCATTTTTACCACCTTAATATATAATAACATAAAAAAGTGGGTAAATAAACCCACTTTACAAATGATTTACGTTGCTATGACATAAGGGTCTTGAATATCGCCTGTTCCATTTAAAACAATATCAGCACGTAAATTAATAACAGGACGAACATGATAACGACTCGAAGATGTCATACCCCAGCCTGGACCAGTTTTATTTACATAAAAAACTTGAGCATATATTCCTTCCTCTTCTCGATAAATAATGCCAACCGGTGTCATGGTCCAATAAACATGACCCATTGATAAATAATGCCCTCGATTATTTATGTTCTCAGTTGCTCGCCAAGCAAAACCTGAAAAAATTACTTCATCTAAAGTTATTAGACCAATTGGATAAGTTAGAGCTTTATTGCCTTTACTAGAAGATTTAACTGTATATAAATCTTGCTCATTAACACATTTTAAACTTGGTTTTGCTTCTCTATAATATGCACCTAACCTAAATCCATTATAATATGTTTCATCTTGCTTAATTCCTGTTCCGCTGCTTATACTTCGGTCTCCACAAAATCCGGCATTTTTGTCTATATATTGTTCATACTCTGTTCCATATATATTATCTTTATACCAATCATCTACATAATCCTTAATAATACTATCATTAATATTCGCATGTGTTTCTTCATAAGTGTTGCTTCCTGTATTACCATACATATATCCTACATATGCATTATCACTATCGTTATTAAAAGAACTAATCCCAATACCAGCTCCATATCCTATTTGGGTTGGGCCAGTTGTGCTATTTCCGCTATATATTAATCTTAAACTTCCATCTCCATTAATACGAATGATTCGCCAATAAAAATCTGCAAATCGAATCCAATTATTAGTTGGTGAACCAACATAATAGTAACTTAAACCATCATCATCTTCTTCGGCATAAATCATATCACTATTTTCTATAGAAATACTTTTTGTAAAATTATTTCTTTTACCTATTATTTTAACATTCTTTAATAAAGTTTGACACGCTAAATCTTCATCAGAACATTCCTTTACTATGTTTTTATTAAAATATAAATAACATTTTGTTCCTTTTTGGGATAGATTTGATATGTCTATCTTTTGATTTCCATACTGAATGTTAATATCGTTATTTTTTACCCCATTAATTTCACAATAGCTTTCTTGATCATTAAGATAATAACCACTACTGGGTACTACGTCAATACTTTCATATTCACCACTATCATTTTCTTGATACATGGCTATCATTTTAAAATCATATGGTTTGTAGTTAATAGTACCATTTACTAAAGGAATGCTCTGTGTTACTCGGTACTTTGCTCTAGTAAAATTTAAAACAACTGCACTTATGATTACTACTACCAATACTCCTGTCATAATATTTCTTTTTAAATGACTTCTTTTTAATACTTTAAAATTCATAATATTCTTCCTTTCGTGAAGTATGACTTCATTTTATTTTATTAATAATAAAGCTATAATTTTTGTAACCTATTTTAGCTTATATTAATAATTTAACCCATTTTAGACTAAAAGTCAATACTCTAAATTAGATTATGATAAAGTTTATTTTATAAGGAATGATTGATTATGAATAGATTAAGAGATTTAAGAGAAGATAGAGATTTACTTCAAAAAGATATTGCAAAGATTTTAAATATGTCCCAAACCGGATATTCTAAATACGAAGTTGAAACTAATGATATTCCTACCGAAATATTAAAAAAACTTGCATCTTATTATGATACAAGTATTGATTATTTGCTTTGTTTGACAGATGAGAGAAAACCTTATCCTAAAAGCATTTTAAATGATAAGAAATAATTTTAGACTTTCTACAACGTAGGAATTTTTTTATATTTTTTTATTCTCTATTTCTAATATTGTTTTTTGATGATTAATTTCTGCTTTCAGTTCTTCTTCAGTTGGAAGATATATTTTATATTTTGTAGCAAATAACTGTTCATTTCCTTTTAAGACTGAGAATCTTGCTATGTCTTCATCTGTTTCACTACATAAAAGAATGCCAATAGTTGGATTATCATCACTCCTTTTCTTGAACTCATCATACATTCTTACATACATATCCATTTGTCCTACATCTTGATGAGTTATTTTTTTCGTTTTTAAATCAATTAAAATGAAACATTTTAAGATATAATTATAGAATACTAAATCAATATAGTAATCTTCTTTTGCTGTTCTAATTAAAACTTGTCTTCCCACAAAAGCATAACCCTTACCAAGTTCAATCATAAATTTTTGTAAGTTATCAATAATTCTTGTTTCTAATTCCGTTTCAGTATAAGAGCTGTCTAAAGTATAACCTAAGAATTCAGCGATAACTGGATTTTTAACAAATTCTAATTTATCTAGTTTTTGATTATCTTTATTATTTTCTAGCATTTCCTTTATAACTGGCTCTTTCTTTTGTGATTTTAATAGGCGATAATAATACTGTGTATCTATATTTCGTTGTAATGTTCTTACACTCCAAGTTTGTTCTAGTGCTTCTTTTTCGTACCAATCTCTTGCAGTTTGATCTTGCACTTGCAGTAAAATACGATAATGACTCCAAGAAAGAAGCATTTGAGATTGTCCACACGCTGTGTGGACAATTTGGGGAAACGAATAATAAAAATTTAAAAAATAATATAAATTAGTTCTAGTATATCCCTTTCCATAAATCTTAGTTAAATCTTTTGCTAATCCTCTTATGATTTCATCTCCATAGTCTGCCCTAACTTTCCCCTTTAATTCTTCTTCGGCTATTCTTTTGCCAATAAGCCAATTTCTTTTTACAAGTGCAACATTTACTGCTGTATATGCATATCCTCTTGCTTCATCAATAATTGTACAAACATCTTCTAAAATGTTTTCGGTTGTTTTTAATTTTTCTTTTAATTCTGTTTCCATTTTTCCTCCCCTGATTTTTTATTCCTCACTCCTACATATATTATCTCATAATATATATAAATTATCAAGAACAAAAGTTCGACGAATTTTGACAAAATTAAATATTATAATTTCCCTACTATGTAGGTGTTTTGTCTCTCTATTATTGGTTTTTAGGTGTTTTGAGATTTTCCACGCAGTGCGCGAAAAATTCAAGAGTAATAAAAAATAGTGGCTATTTGCCACTACTCTTTTTGATATTACATTTCTTTTTAATAATATCCTCTTCTTTATAACATTTATGACATCTATCTAAGTTTAGACCATATTCATTCAATAAGCCATATTTTAGATAATCTAGAGTTTCTCCAGTTTCTGTATATCCTTTATAATAACCATTTTCTTCTTGCATATGTATCACCCATTTTTATTATGGGTTAATTTGTTTTAATTATGCAGTGCTTAAAGTTATTTCCAAAGTTTTAGATAAATCAATAATTTCTCCTATCGGTAAATTAAAACTACTTACGACACCATAGCCACTAAAGGTATATTTTAAACCAATTAAATTACAGAAATTCATTACTTCACTACTGCTCCATCCAGTAATATCTGGCATCGTAAATTCAGTGCCATTTGTTAGAAGAAAAATTCTGCTTCCTGCTAAAACTTTGGTTCCTTTTAAAGGATATTGATTAATGATTGTATTTCCATTTCCTAAAGTAATTACTTTTAAGTTTAATTTTTCAAGTTCACTTACGGTTGTTTCAACATTACTACTCATGTAATTACTTAATTCTATTATTTTCGATAAATCAACATCTGATTCTGTATTGGTTATATTAGCATAATTGGCAATACTTTCTACCGCATCCGTTACAACACTAGCAACTGCAGATGCTCCTCCATCAATTTGTTTTACAGATACATAAATAATATATTCAGGATCTTCATAAGGGAAAATTCCGGCAAAAGAACGAATATAGTTGGTTGTTCCGGTTAAGTATCCACCTGATGCACTAGCAATTTGGGCTGTACCAGTTTTACCAGCTAAAGTTACATTATTTGGTTGCCAAACAGTCGACAAACCATTATATACTACGTCATACATCAAGCTATAAACTTTTTTAACTGAATCGCTAGATACTTTTCTTCCTAGTTCTGTTCTTCCCCCTTCATAAGTTACGTTGCCATTTTCATCCACTATTTTATCAACAATATATGGTTTTAGCATGATACCATCATTAGTTAAAATGCTTAAGGCTTGAAGCGTTTGAATTGGTGTGGTTGTAATACCTTGACCAAAAGATGCTGTTGCTATTTCAGATTCATAAGTTAGTCTTAAAACACCACTTTCTTCACCAGGAAGTTCAATTCCAGTTTTCGAACCAAAACCTAGAGATTCATAAAATTCTTTTAAAGTTCCTTTTTGTTTTTCTTCTAGTTTTAAAGCAAGATTGGTTGCTCCAACATTGGATGAATAAGCAAAACCAGTATCATAATTAATCATGCCCCATCCAGCATTATTAAAGTCATAGATGGTTGCTCCTGCTACTTCAATCGAACCAGACATAAATTCTTCTTCACCATCATAAACACCATTTTCCATAGCTGCTAACCATGAGAAAATTTTCATTGTTGAACCGGGTTCGTAAGTATATCCTACTAAGGGATTGACATAGTTCGTTAATCCTTCTAAAGTATTTGGATTAAAATCTGGGCTAGAGGCACTTCCCACGATTGCTCCCGTATTTGCATCCATTACAGTAAATGTTGCCCATGTAAATTCGTTGTTTTCTTCTAGTTTTGTCATGGCATCTTCAAGGATTAATTGAATTTGCGAATCTAAGGTTAAATAAATATCACTTCCACTTACAGGATCAATCGTGTAATAAGCATCACCCATTTGGTAGCCATAAGCATCTTTTTGGTACATCGTTTCGCCATCGGTACCTTTTAATTCTTCATTGTAATAAGATTCAATGCCCATTTCCCCAACAATTTCACCAATTTCATTTGTTCTGGCATATCCAATAATATAAGAGGCTGCTGAACCTTGTTTATAATATCTTTTACTGCCACTGATAAAACCAATTCCATCTAAATCTAAAGCTTCTATTTCCGCCTTTTTATTTTCACTTAAATCTCTTCCTGCCGTACCAAATTCTACTTGATAAGCCCCTTCGACATTTAATCTTGATAAAGCATACTCATAGCTCATATCTAGTACTTCTGATAATGCTTTCGCAGTTGCTTCTTTGTCTACAACATGCTGTGGATTATCAGGATCGGTTGTTCTTGATTCGCTAAGGTAAGCAATTAAGGTATAAGAATTAACATTTTTAGCTAGAATTTCGCCATTAATATCATAAATATCGCCTCGAGAAGCATATAGCGTTTCGGTTGTTGTATTTCTTCCTTCAACAAATTCTGCTAAGTTTGTTCCATCTACGACGGGACTTAGGGCAACATATGATAATTTTATAATGGCACAAAAAAACGCGAAAAAAAAGAGCACGATAAAAATCTTGTTTACTTTTACTCGCGATCTCTTTTTTTTCATGTTTCACTTCCTATTCATTTATATTCTTGATATTACTGTTATTATACGATAGTCCACTTTCATTTGCAATACTTTGAATATTTTCGATAGATGCTAATTCATCAATTTGCATACTTAATGCTTCATTGGTATTATTTTGAGAACTGATTTTACTTTCGATTTTTTCTAATTCAATATTTGTTTCAGATAAAAGAGCTTTGGTATAAACCCAAGATGTAGGCATAACAATAAATCCGAAAAAGACAACTAAAAAAGCCATCATTTTTTCTCCTTTTAATAGTTTAATCCTTTTTACTCTTTTTGTTCTCATATTTTAGATCCTTTCTACAATTCGCAGTTTTGCACTTTTACTTCGAGAATTTTCACTTAATTCTTCTTCGCTTGGAGTTATCGGTTTTTTATTTATCAATTTAATTAAAGGTCTGTATTTCTCAGGGATATCAGGCATTCCTTTAAATATTTCATCCACTTCACTATATTTTTTAAATATTTTCTTTACAATTCTATCTTCTAGAGAATGAAATGTAATAACACATATTCTTCCACCTTTATTTAATCTTTTGATAGCATCTGGTAAAGCTTTTTCAATCGCTTTTAATTCCCCATTTACTTCAATTCGCAAGGCTTGGAAGATAACACGTTCAGGGTGGTGCTTGTAAAAATAATTTGCGCCAACACCACGTTTAATAATTTCAACTAATTCTAAGGTGTGAGTGATTTCTTTATTTTTTCGGTATGAGATGATTTCTTTAACAATATCTTTACTTCTTGGTTCTTCGGCATATTCGTAAAATAATTTAAGCAAGTCTTCTTCTTTGTAATTATTTACGATGGTAGTAGCTGTAAAAGAACCAGCTCTATCCATCCGCATATCAAGAGGTGCATCTTTCATAAAGCTAAATCCTCGATCTGCATCATCAATCTCGGGACTAGACAGGCCTAAATCAAACAAGAATCCATCTACTAATCCAACACTCTCTTCATCTAATTTTTCACTTAAATACATGAAATTAGAATGAATAATTTTAAAATTAGAAGAAATACTCTTAAGTAATTGATGCGAATAGTTTATCGCTTCACTATCCGCATCAAAGGCGAAAAGTTTACCCTTTTTTATTCTTTTTAAAATTTCTTTACTATGACCAGCATATCCTAGTGTGGCATCTACATACACGCCGTCATCTTTGATATTTAATCCATTAATCGCCTCATCAAGCATAACACTGTAATGTTTCATTTTACTCACCATTGAATAGATTTTCAGCAACACTTTCTAGAGCGTCTTCATATTCTTCATTGAATTTATCCCAATTTTCTTTAGACCAAATTTCAATGCGGTCATTTGCGCCGATTATGACACACTCTTTTTCTAAACCGGCGTAAATGGCCTGTTGGGAAGTAATATTTATGCGACCTTGGCGATCAAGATTGCAACTAGCAGCGGCAGAAAAGAAAGATCTCACAAATACACGGGCGTCTTTTTTGGTAAATGGTAAATTTGCTAATTTGTCAACGATTTTTTGCCATTCTGTCGTTGTGTAGATGTATAAGCATTTTTCTAAACCACGTGTAACTATAAAACTTTCCCCTAAACTACTACGATAATTTGAGGGAATCACAAGTCTATTTTTATCATCAATATTATGACGATATTCGCCCATGAACATTTTAGGTCCCCCACTTTCTACCACAATGTACCACTGCTTACCATAATATTACCAAAACTAAGCCTTTTTGTAAAGATGAAACTGTTCGCTTGTTTTTATTTTTTTGATGGTTTACGTAAATTTTACGAAATTAAAAAAGGAGGTTTTTAAGCTCCTCGTTTTACTTCTTCTATTTCTTTTTGATGTAATTCTTTAATTTTTTCTTCTCTTTCTTTATTTATACGACGATTTTCTAAAGCTTTCTCAGGGTTGTTCTTTAAAAAATCTTCCATTTCCTTAAATGCTTCCATTATTTCTTCAGGTGAAACTTTAGCAAAATAATCAAAGGCATTATCCACTGGTTCTAAAAATTCACCTAGTTCCTCTTCTTTTAGTTTACTTAGGCTTAAAAATTCATCCATGGTAATCCGTCCTCTTTTTATTAAAAGAGCAGCGCTGGTAAAATAATTTTTATTTTGGAATAAAGCTGATGATGATAATCTATTCATCTCTTCTTTGGTTAATTTTCTTTTGCTAAACTTTAGAATATCTTTTAAAATCATTAGTTTATATTTCTCTTCGTTCATTTCTTTTTCCCCTTATTCTAACTATATTGAATTCTAACTCTTGGGCTTTTTCTAGACTTTCTTCTAATTTTTCTAAACCAATTTTCTTATTAAAAAAGTCTTTATATGCTTTTAGTAAAGCAACCTCTTTTTCTTTTCTTTCTCTTTCTTCGTTTATTTTCATTTCTATATCATCTTGATATTTATTTTCTAAGAAACTTAAAAATTCTATTTTTTCTTCACTTGTTTTTAAATCACATAAAATGCACAAATTTTCCGTATCTTTCCGTACTCGATTATTTCTAAATACTTTTCTTGCTAGTTTTACTACCTTTAAATCTGTTTCATTTAACAAAAATTGTTTACATAATATATTTGTTCTTATTCCATTGTTTAAAAAAGCAAATTTTAATTCAATTAGAACTTCTTTTCCTCTTTTTTCATAAATTTTCCATAATTCTTTTACTAATTCATCTTTTAAAACTAAATTTTTGCTACATATGATCGTGATAAATTCTAAACGTTTTTCTGGTGTAATTCCTTTATCCGTTGCAAGTTTATAATAATAAGAATTTAGAAAATTTTTCTCTAAGTTATCATTTGTACAAACATAACACATTCTCATATATAAGCTCTTATAAATATCCATCTCTAAATCATTTTCAATTAAAGGAATATCCATGTCAATAGTGCAAGTAATAATTGTAGCATATAAACTTGTTAAGCCATGCCCGTATAACTCAAAACACTTGATTATTTTTTTAGATTTTGCTTCAATATTTTTGATTTCTACATTTTCTTTTAACATGTTTATTATATTTTGCTTTAATAAGTTTAAAATATTGTTGCGACTCTTTAAAGGCATATTTCGGTCTAATAAATACTTAAAATACCAATTGTAGTGAATTAAAGGCGTATTTATACTCTCCCAAAATACTTTATGAAAAAATTGTAATTCCTCTAATTTGGGATACTCTTGCTCATAAATAAATCTTAACCATTTTATATATAAACTATCTATTACAATATTTTCTGGTAATTTACTTACAAACTCTAAAATCATTTTCCATTCTTCTTTATTAAAATTCATTTTATTTAAATAGCTTTTTATTAAGGGATGATTATTTAAACATAAGAAAAAATTCCAAGAAATTCTTTTTTGGTAAGCTTTTTCTAAAATATTTAATAATTCATCATCATTTATATTTCCTTTTTGAAATAAAGTTTTTATTTGAATTACCCTTTTAGTATTTATCTCACCATCTTGTTCTACTATTTTTAAAACTCTTCTTAAGGTATCAACATTTACTGAAGTTTCTCTTGCTGTTTTAATGATTTCTAATAGTTCTTTATTTGTCATAAACCATCACCCTTAAAAATATATTACTATAAAGGAATTTCTTTGTCAAAAGAAAAAAGAGGTGAAGCCTCTTTAATAATATAAAAATCCGCCAAAGATAATTGCTAAAAGAATAAATAAAACAATTATTAAGAATGCGCTACTTTGAAGTCCGCATCCCCCATTATTAGAAGGACACTTATCTTTACAACATCCCATGGGACACCTCCTTAAGTTTACAAAAGACTAAATGAATGCTCCTACTATGATGACTAATAGGATAAATAATACTAAGATCATAGCAGCACTTAAGCCAGCACCGCATCCGCAGTTATTCATAAATCATTCCTCCTTTATTTGTCTTTTCACTTATATATTATGGTTAAGACTCAAATTGGTGCGGGATAAAAACCCAATTATAATTTACTTTTCTTATTCTATTTTTTAGGAAAATGCTGATTTATCTTTGCTTTTTTCTTGTAATTTTCATATTTAGTTGCTATAATTCTTATTAGGAGGAAATATTAATGAAGAAAAAAGTATTGATTTTAGGAGTATGCAGTCTACTTCTATGTGGTTGTGGTAAAATACCGACATTATCTAACGGAGATGAGGCTGTTGTAACATTTAAAGATGGTGAAATGATTAGTGCTAATGAGTTTTATGAGGAAATTAAAAATAGCTTTGGTCTAGATACTTTATTAAATATGATTGATAAATATATCTTTGAAGCAGAATTTCCTGATGAAATAGAAAATGGAGAAGCTTATGCAGAAGCTGCAATTGATCAGCTTAGAACTAGTTATGGCTCAGATGAAGAACTATTAAGCGCTCTTCAATATTATGGCTATCAAACTGTTGAAGCTTATCAAAATTTTGTCTATATTAGTTATATGCAAAATGTAGCAATTGAAGATTATGTTCGTAATAATATCACTGATGAAGAGTTACAGGATTATTACGATAATGATGTTTTTCCTGATATGACTATTTCCCATATATTAATCACACCTGATGTTACTGATGATATGAGCGATGAAGAACAAGAAGAAGCTGAAACAGCAGCTCAAGATACTGTAGAAAGTATTATTGACCAGTTAAATGAAGCAAAGGATAATGGTGAGGATATCGAAAGTGTATTTGCTAGTTTAGCAGAAGAATATTCAGAAGATGATGATACCAAAGATGATGGTGGTAATCTTGGAGAAATTAACATTGGCGACTTAGATAGTAATTATGATGAGCTTATTAGAGCTGCTAGTGAACTTGAAGATGGAGAATATTCAACTGAAGTTATTACTACTGAACTTGGATATCATGTTATTTTAAAAAAGGCTACTGGTGAGAAAGCAAGTTATGATGATTCTTTAGAAGATATGAAGGATGCTATTACTCAAGATAAATTAAGTGAAGATCAATCATTAATGGTAGATGCTATTCGTTATTATCGTGATTTATATGAACTTGATATCGTTGATAGTGAAATGGATAGTCAATATAGTATTTATATGAATAATTTAATTAATACTTATTCTAGTAGTACAACAGAATAAAAATTAGTTCTAGAATATAGCAAGGAGCAAAATAGTTTTTGCCCCTTTTTATTTGTTCTAATTATTTTTTCATTACTATTTTTATAGTTATAGCACCCCTTTTTATATCTAAATTACAATATGCACCGATTGGAATTGTAAACATAGGATTGGTGTGTCCAAAATCAGCTCCATATACAATTGGAATATTTTTTAATTTTTTCTTATTTGCAATTATTGCTTTTAACTTATCAATATTCATATTGCTACATAGCTGGAATCTACCAAAAACAATTCCCTTTATTTTACAATTAGGTAGTTGTAATAGTGATTCTAAGTTTCTATCAAATTCTAATAAAAATACATCATTTTCTAAATCATCAGCATCATCTTCTAAAAACAATATACTATTATTTAAATCAGGCATATACTCTGTACCTTGTAATAAATTCATAGTACATAAATTTCCACCAATAATTTTGCCAAAAGATTTTCCATTTTGAATTGGTATCATACCATCGTTTTTTATGGTAATTTCTTTTATTTTACCATTTATTTTTTTATAATCGTATATTTTTGGGGATGAATTAATTGTAAAATCTTTATCTTTTAATATTTTTTCAAAATACTTTAGAGTATATTCATTATCAGAGCTAAAGCCATCTAACATTGGACCATAATATGTAGTTAGATTGGCTTTTTTCATGATTGCAATTAATAAAGCGGTAATATCTGAATAACCAATTAATATTTTGGGATTTTGTTTAATCTTTTTATAATCAATATATGGAAGAATTTGATTTACATTATACCCTCCATTGGCACACAAAATTATTTCAACATTTTTATCTAAAAAAGCATCCATTAAATCTGCAACTCTATTTTCTATACTAGAACAACCAAGATAAGGATCTTTATCAAACACAAATTTTCCTATTGTTAAAGTATATCCTAAGCTTTTAAAATATTTCCCGGCTTTTATTATTTTCGCTTTATCTTTTTCAGATAAACTCATTGATGGCGCTATTAATCTAACTTCTTTCATATTTCATCTCTTTTCTAAATAGTTTTAATTGCCTTTCAGTGGAATTTATTATTTGTTGAGCTCTTCTCATATTACTCATCTTTATATCATTTAATATTTGTTTTATATTTCGATTAGAAAGCAAACATCCACATGTGTCTAACGTATAATAAATAAGTCTGTCATTTAATGATATATATTCACAAAGTAAGTTAAATAAGTCATTTTTAAAATCAGAAAAATAACCTTCATACTTAAGATAAGATTCTTTAATTAAGCTAATGATATTTATTTTCAAATATAATTCTTCTAAATAATCTTTCGAACTATCAACATTATAGCTATCTACTATACTCTTATCTAATTTTCTGTATCTTTCTTGAAATTCTAAATTTGTTGCAAATTTTTCTAGATTTTCATCACTAAAAAGATAATCTAATCTTGCTTTTAAGGCTTTCTTCCACTTATCTACTTGTATTTTATTTTTTTCATCTTTCATTACTTCTTTTTTGGTAAAATTATTAATGGTATTTTCTTCTTCAGGTTTTAATTCAGGTGTGATTTCTCTCTTCGTTAAGGATTGAATCGTACTTTTAATGTTTGCTAGAAGCATATCATTTGTGATAGTATTGTTATTTTTGACTTTATTATATTCATTGACTAATGACACTAATTTGGTGACATCAGCTTTTTCAGATTCTTTCGTTATTTGTAAACATAATTCATCAATAAATAAATATGTTTCTCCAAATACATCAATTCTATCTTCATCTATTAAAAATAAACTATTCGGTTTACAAGCAAAAAAAACACATTTCTTACTATCTGGCTTCAAGTTATTTTCAATAAATTCTCTGTTTTTTTGTAGGGTTGCATCATTCGGGCAAAAATCTGTTTCCATCGTAATAGGATTTAAACCTAAGGACTGAATATTTAAAGGATATATATAAGGATCTTTTCCGTAATAATAACTATCATATGTGCCACCATATATTCTTTCTGCAGACATTACACTTCCTGAACAAATCGAAGAAACTAATATATTTTTATTGCTGATTAGTTCATTTAGTTTCATCCCTTGTTCTTCTAAAGCATAAATAATACTGGCAAATATACTATCAGCACCAATTCCTAAAAATAATAAATCACATTGTTCTAAGTGTGGTAATCCCTCATTTATATTGTCAATATCTATTACTGTTAAGTTGCTTTTATTTAATGATTCATATCCTAAGTTATTTAGATAATAGTTATATGCACTTATATATAGCTTTGCTCTACTTATATTTTCCTCTTTAGAATATCCACCAATATATACTATTTTTATGTCACTTAAATTGCCTTTTATTTTTAATAATTCTCCAAATAAAGATACATATTTTCTTAAAAATATATTATTAATTAAATCTTTGTTTACTCTTGGATTTCCTCCACTAGTGATAATGGTTGGATAGCTTGCAGCTATCATAATATTTCTTTTCATAATTAACATCTCTCTTTCATATTATATTTTTTAGTGATGCTAATTACCTAAAACAAAAAACTATACAGTTTTACCTGTATAGTTTTATTCTATTATCATACAGGCAACAAGCACCACAAATAGCACTTGTGCCTACGATCAATTTTAATGTCGTATTAACAAGTGCAGACTATTATGATGATGTTGTCTAACTATATTATTTTTTATTAACATAATAATCCCTTCCCTTTTAAAAATTACCTAGATTTTATCATACTAACTTTAGCTTGTCAAATTAAAATATATTATTTAACTCTATTTTATATATTCATCAATATTAATATTAATATATCCTTTCGAATATAAATAAGCTTTTATCTTCATTTTTGTTGTATATAAATCATATTTGTTTATGTATTTATTATATAATTTATTGATTATTTTAGCTATTTCTTCTTCATTATCTTCTATTTCTAAAGTATTTAAATATCTAGTAATATCTTCTTTATTAAATCCTTTATTTATTAAATCAAGGGTTATTTTTTTTATGAATTCATTCGCACTTTTCTTATTTGCCTTTAACTTCTTGTCAATGTATTTCTTTATCTTTTCATTATAAATACTTTTATCTATTTTATCTAGTTCTTCTTTTATCTCTTTATTATGAAAACCAAGATTTTCTAAATCTTTTAATATTTTATTTTCGCCAACTATATTTAAAGTTAAGGCATCATGAATATAAGCTTCTATATACACTTTATGATTTAAATAGCCTTCTTCATTTAATCTTTTTAAAGCATAATCTATTTCACTTGATTGATACCCTTTCTTTTTTAGAATATCTCTTAACTCTTTTTCACTTCTTAATTTGGTATTAATCGCTTTTAATCCTTCATAATAAGATTTAAGAGTATTATTTTCTTTTAGAATTGTATCCCATTCTTTTTTAGATATTTCTTTTTTTAATAATAATTCATATTTAATAATGATATCATCATATAAAATATATTCTTTTTCATCTGTTAAAATTTTGTATTCGTTTCTTTTTCCTTTTTTGTATTTTAATATCTTCATATGTTCTCCTTTACTAAACTAAGTATAGCACAAAAACATATGTTTGTTCAAGAAAAAAAGAGATTAAATATCTCTTTGATTAAGCAATACGATATGGATCTGTACTTGTTCCTGAACCTGATAAGTTGAGGTCAGCACGTAGGTTGATGACAGGGCGTATATCTAAAGTATCTCGCATGTCTCCAAAATCAAAATTTCCAATATAATTCATAGTAAAGCCAGTGGCTGTAGGATACGAGTAAGGGGTTATTGTCCAATAATCTGTTTCCGTATATAAATAGAATTGATTATTAATAGTATTTTGCACTCCTCCGGCATATGCTATTTCATCTGCAGTAATTAATCCGATTGGATATTGTAATGATTTATTTCCGTTTGCACTTCCGGTTGTTGTGAACAAATCACTACTATTACTACATTCAAAACTTGGTTGTTTATTATTTACTAATCGATTATATGCTGCATAATATGTTGTACTTGTTCCTATTCCACTTCCACTGTATAGTGTTCTATCATTACAAAATCCTGCATTTCCATCTATTTTGTTTGCCTCATTCATCAAATTATTTTGAAACCATGTATCCAACACTCCTTTGATGGTACTATTACTAGTTAAACCATGTACTTGCTCATTTTGATACATGTATCCTACATACATATTATTATTATTTGCAGAGTTAAATGAGCTTGTTCCAATTGATGCGTTTGAAGCATTTGTATTTGTGCTTGTTCCTTGGTATATCATTCTGATTGTTCCATCTTCATTGATGCGTATTATCCGCCAATAGAATCCTCCAAATTGTACCCAGTTATCGGTTGGATTTCCTGCAAAATAGTAGGTTCTTCCTTTTGATGTATCTTCATAGTAAATGGTTCCTGTTGTAGTATTTGTTAAGGTTGTACTAAAGTCGTCTCTTGTGAGTTTCGTTGGGTAATTTACTAATATGGTTTCTCCTGCTGTTGGTACATGTTCATCAAAATACAATGTACATTCTGTATTAGTTGTGTTTAAGTTTGATACATATATTTGTTCTTCTTCACTATCCCATCCGATACTGGCATTATTATTACATGTACTCTCTTCTGTATTTAATGTATATCCCTCTTCTGGGATATTTGTAGCTTTTTGATATTCACCATTATTTTCAATGTAAATTCCTGCTATAGTTAAATCACTTGTAACTTCATTTTCTTCGATTGTGATTTCACCACTAAATGTGCCTCCTATATCTATATTTTGACTTTCATCTAAATTTGGATATTCTAATATGACATAATAATATACTACTTCTCCATCTAAACTTGATGTTATAAATTCATCTGGTATTAATGTTACTTTTGTGTTTCCATTTTCTATTGTTCCTGTTGATATAATACTTCCTAAAGCATCTATATTACTTATACTACATTCTTCATAATAGATTTTACTCGCTCCCATATTTCCTATTACTTTATTACAACTGGCACTTACATCCATTTCACTTGTTGTTTTATATACGGTATAATTAATAGGAGTATTTAAAGTATTGGTTCCTTCCCATATGACATTATAGGGAATTAAAACGTTATCTCCTGTTGCTGTTAATTTAATACTTGATACATTTTGGTGTCCTGGATAAACATCTAAATCATTAAATGATAAAGAGCCTTCTACTATTAATTCTGAACCCTTTATAGTAGCAGTAGAAGCTTCTATTTCTGTTCCACTTCCACCTACAAAACTAGAAGCAGCAAAATATGCTAGAGATACTCCTATTACTACTAATAAACAACTTACTATGATTATTAATTTTTTATTCTTCTCTTTCATTATGCTGCTCCTTCTACTGTATATGGATCACTACTTGTTCCTGAACCTGTTAATGTTACATTTGCTTTTAGATTGATTACTGGTCGGATATCATGTGTATTATCCACACCGTTGCCAATAATAAAACCGTCCGAAGCCACACGTAACACGTAAGCATAACCACCGTCGGTATAAAACGGTGACATAGTCCAATAGTTTTGACCTGTATATAAATAATAACTACTATTACTTGATAGGTATCCTCCTGCGTACCATGCTTCATCCATACTAATTAGTCCGATTGGATATTGCAATACTTTATTTCCATTTGTGCTTTTATTTGTTGTATATAAATCACTACTATTACTACATTCAAATGTTGGCTGTTTATTATTTACTAATCTATTATACGCTCCATAATAAGTTTCTGCTGTTCCGGTTCCTCCTGAACCATTACTACTTGATGAACTCGTACTGGGTGTTCTATCTCCGCAGAATCCTGTATTTCCATCTAAATCATCGGCATAACTTGCTAGATTATTTTGATACCATGTATCTAATACTCCTTTGATGGTACTATCACTCGTTAATCCATGCACTTGATTACTTTCATACATATATCCTACATACATATTATCAAGATAAGATGAATTGAATGCACTTGTTCCTATTTGTGTTCCTTCTCCTGTTGCGTTGGTATTTGTTCCTTGATAAATTAATCTCAATGTTCCATCTTCGTTAATTCGGATGATTCGCCAGTAAAATCCACCAAATCGTACCCAGTTATCACTTGGGTTTCCTGCAAAGTAATATGTTCTTCCGTTAGACGTATCTGCATAATAGATTGTTCCTGTTGTTGTTTCTGTTACAGTAACACTAAAATCATCTCTTGTTAGTTGTGTTGAATAATTTGCTAAAATTGTATCTTTTACAGTTAATATATTAAAATATAAATAACAACTTGTTCCATCCGTTTCAAGATTATTTAAATATAATTTATTATCTTTCCATACTGGTGTTGTGTTATTTGTACATATACTTCTTTCAGTATTTAGAGTATATCCCGTTTGAGGCAAGCTTGATGATTCTTCATATCCTCCCTCTTCTTTTTCTATATAAAATGCTAATGAAGTATTTGTTGTATCTTCTTTTTCTTCTATTAGTACTTGTTTTTCTTCTTTTGGTATGCTTAATATTCCTATCGTTAATACTACTATTCCTACTAAAACTAATCCTACTTTTTTCATATAATCTTCCTTTACTCCATTCATTTTATATCAGATAAATACTTTATCCAAGCGATTCGACAAAACTTGTCAAAGTTTCTTTTTTTATAGTTATATTATGCCTATCATAATATATTTCTAATATACAATAATAGCGAGAATTAGTCAATACAATTTTCAATATTTCAGTCATTATTTTTTGGGATTTAGTCATAAAAAAATCCTATTTCTAGGATTTCCTATTTATTCTTTCATATTCTCTTAAAAAATAATCATCTGTCATTCCTGCTATGTAATCAATTACAATTCTTTCCTTTGTATTATTATTTCGGTATTCAGGGATCATATTTTTTAAGTAAGAATTTATGATTGGTGATGATGAATTATTTGCTTTTAAATCATCTAAATAGGTTTCAAATAAAACTTCAAATTTTTGAGTTAATTCATTTTTTTCTTCATTAGTCATTGCTTTGTAATAAATATGTTCGTAATTAAATTTTTTTAATTCAACAATAGCTGCAAATACATCATCACTTAATTTAATGTAATTTTTATTAATACTATTTTTGATAATATCCATAATACAAGTATTTACAATATCTTTAGTTGTACTTCCAAGTATTTTCGTAATACTCTCAGGTATTTCTTCTCTATCTAAAACTTTTAATCTTACAGCATCATCGATATCTCTTCCAAGATAAGCAATTAAATCACTTACTCTTACTACACAACCTTCTAGTGTCATAGGTCGCATTTTAGCTAAAACATTTTTATCTTGATAACTACTTTTGTATTCTTCTAAAAATTCTTTGACTGTTTTTTTTCTAGGTTTATATTCACCTAAAGCAAATTCACCATTGTGACACATAATCGCATCTAAAACTTGAACTGTTATATTTAATCCTTTTCCATAATTTTCTATATACATTAAATTTCTAACACTTTCAATATTATGATTAAAATATCCTTCTCCATGTTTCAAGCTTAAATCATTTAAGATATATTCTCCTTGATGCCCGAAGGGAACATGGCCTAAATCATGACCTAAGGCAGACGCTTCTATTAAATCTTCATTTAAACCTAAAGCTCTACCTATTGTTCTTGCTATTTTACTTACAAACTGGACATGAATCATTCTTCTTGCTACATGATCATGACTTGTATTTGAAAATACTTGAGTTTTATCTTGATATCTTATGAATGCTAAAGAATAAATAATGCGATCTATATCTCTAAAATAAGGTGTTCTAATATCATTTTTATTTGGTTTTAAATAAATTGCTTCTTCATCTCTACAAGCATACTCGCTTAAATATTCATTATGATTCATTTTTAAATATATTTCTTCTTTCATTATACCCTCCTTTTTCACTATATCAAAAATTAAAGAAAAAATAAATCCTAAAATAGGATTTATATTTCAAAATAAGTAGATAAATTTAATTTATCTAAAACATTCATGAAATTTTCGTAGAAAACTAATGCTTCTTCTTCACTTAAAGTATTTACATCAACACTATTTTCTATATCGATATTTTCTAATTCTTCTTTTGTTATTTCCATATTTCCAGTTAATTCAAAATTTATTTCTTCGCCATAACTATTCATATTATATTTTAAAACAATATCTTCTGATATAGAATTTTTGCTATATTTCATATTACTTATTTCTATTATCATATTTAATTCATCACCATAATCACTCATGGTTAATTCTATTTTTCGAGTATTTTCTTCCCAAGTGATGGTAAGAGCAAAAATTTCTTCATCATATTCATTGTAAGCTATATAGGTGATATTATTTTCATTTTTAATGGTAAAATTAGTATATTCATCACCAATAAACATATTAAAGATATCATCTTGATTAGTAAAACGAATTACTGCTTCTTCTTTGGTACCAATATTTCCAGCGATTACTTTCATACCACCATTCGTATATAAATTAATATAGATATCTTCATAATTACTATAATCAATATCTTCTTTTAAAGCATTTTCTAAATCAGAGGTAGAAATACCAATAATATGCGATAATGCATTCATTAATTCTTCATCTTTTATCATTTCTTCTCTAATATAATTTAGAGTTCTTTCCATATTAGCTTGATCTAAAAGATAAGTAAATTTTTTAGCTTTTATTTCTTTACCATTTACACTAATTGTTTCTTCTGATGTAGAAAATTTACTACTATCTAAAGAATTAATTATAATTGGTTTCATTTTACTTAAAGTAATATCTAAATCTTCATAAGTATAAAAGCCTTCTTCTATTTGTAGTTCACTAAAATCAAATTCGGATACACCTAAATCTAAAACTTTACTATATAACTCATCACTTTTCATGTAAGCTCTATCATTCATAAAAGCTAAAAGTAAACTCAAAATATTTTCATTATCATCACTTAGTCCTAAAGATAAATTCATTTGTTCTTTAGAAGGATTTACTCCTATAGATAATTGATATTCATAATTTTTTAAAGCCTTTAATTCTTCCATGTTAGTATCTAAAGTAAATGATGTATTGATTGTTAATGGCTCTTCTTTTAAATTGATGCTCATCGTGTTTTTAACATTTTCTTCAAAAAAATTATTTGCTAAATCATATGTTTCATTAATTACTTTTTTATAAATACTTAAAGGATTAGATGTTAACCTCTGATAGCCAAAAAATAAACCTATAGCAGCAGCAATAATTAATAAGATTAATATTATTAAAAATTTTTTCCTTTTCCTCTTTTTTGGTTTCTCTGAGGCATTCACACTTTCTTCCACTACTTCTTCGTTTTTGATTTCTTCATTCATAAACATACACCTCTTCTAATTTATTCTATTCTTATTGTAACAAAGATTTTTTATTTTGCCTATCCTGTTTTCTGATTTTTCTGTAAACACTGTTTATTTTTTTCATAAGCATTCGATAGATAATAATGAATAATATTGTACTTAAAGTAATTAAGATAAATAATATGCTAATAAATATATTTAAAGCTTGCTTTTGTTCTTCTAATTCTTGTTTTTGTTCCTCTAACTTTTGATATTCTTGAATTAAAAGTCTTGCTTCAATTTCATTTTCTTCATCCGTTTTACTACTGTAATTCAAAAAATATTCTTTTACTTTTGTAGTTAATTCATTTTCTTCTCTTTCATAGTAAGTCATTAATGTTTCTATATATTTTGGAATTTCATATAATGAAGGAGCAAGTGGACTATTTGTTAGACCTAAATTATTTAAATCTTCAAATATACCCGCAACAGAATATAATAGATTTTCTTCTCCTTTTAAACTAAAGAATTCTAAACCATACGGAAATTCATTGATATATCCCATTGGAACAGTAATAGATGGATAACCGATGACACTTCCTAAAAAGCTACCAGGAGCAGAAGCACTACTGCCACTACTTAAGGTAAATACTTTATTTTTGGTTGTGGGATAAACTATTAAATCTAAATCATAACTTTTAAATACTTCTAAAATATGATTTTCAAATACCTCTTTTTCTTCTAAAATATCTTCTAAATCATATGTCCAAGCACCATTGCAGCCTGATAAATAGCCATTCAAATTATAGATTTTTCCACTTGATAAAGCTAACTCTCGAAAACTCCTAATTGTACCGATTGTTCCTGTAATATATTCATTAAAACCATCACAAAATGAATCTCCACTCATCGTACCTGTTGCTATATTATAATAATATCTGTCTATTAATTCATCGATATAAATAAT
The DNA here is from genome assembly GCA_946500895.1 of uncultured Mycoplasma sp. GTDB lineage: Bacteria > Bacillota_I > Bacilli_A > RF39 > UBA660 > Caccenecus. The sequence goes on from CAMMXG010000002.1 coordinate 68,668, forward strand.
CTCTGCTCCAGCATTTTCTAATAATTCTATTTTAGCATTTGCTAAATTATAAATATCCTCATCCGTTTCACTATTTACTCGAATACTAGTAGAACTTCCCTTTAAATAGCTATTTATTACACCAATTTTAATGCCTTCTAAACTTTCCAAATTAGGTTCATAAGTTTTTTCTTCTTCATTTATAATACTTAATATAAGGGCATTATCTTCTACGGTTTTGGATAAAACTCCTACTGTATCTCTAAGAGTATCATATGGGATTACCCCATCGGTGCTAATTAGGTTTAGGCTTGGACGTAAACCAACTAAACCTGCCGCAGCAGCTGGAAGTCTTACTGATGAATTCGTATCGGTTCCAAGAGATGCAGAGGCAAAAGATAGAGCAACAGCAACTGCGCTACCACCACTAGAACCATAAGGAGTATAACGCGTATTAAAAGTATTTCTCACATTGCCATAACTACTATTCGAATTACTAGCAGCAAAAGCAAATTCACTCATATTCGTACTAGCTAAAATTATCGCACCAGCATCCTTTAGCTTTTTAATTACTTCAGCATCTTCTAAAGGATAATTATCACTTAGAGCTGTCGCACCAGCGGTCGTTGCAAGTCCTGTGGCGTCTATGTTTGTTTTAACAACAATAGGAATACCATGTAAAATACTTCTGATGTGTCCCTCTTCTCTTTCCTCGTCTAAAGATGCAGCTTCCTCTAAAGCATTTTCATTAATTTCTCTTATCGCATTAAATTCATCATCATATGCTTCAATACGTTCTAAATATAGAGTTACTAATAATTCACTCGTTAAATATCCCTTATCTAGGGCATCTGCTATATCAGTGATGCTCATATTTGTAATATCGACAACCGCTGCAGTACTAGCAAAAACAGTTATAGGATATATTAAAATTAAAATAAATATTGTTTCAATCCACTTCATAATAAACCTCATCTATATTATATATGATAATCAAAATAAAAGAAAATAAAAAAGCAAGTATTAGTGTCGAATTTTGTCGAACTCTTTTTCTTGCTTTTTTAATTAACTTCATTCATAATAAATAATCGTTATTTACTGGTGGTAGCGCCTGCTTCATTTGATGAGTAGTTTAAACTGCTTGAGTATTCAGGGGTTTTTTATGAAAGACAGGTGATGTAAATGGACGAGGAAAAAAAGTACTTATTCATTATAATAATTCTACTTGTTTTAGTTCTACTAAAAGCAATGTAGAAGAAAAGACGCTAACGAAAGTATAGCGTCTGCCCAAAATGCAGGCGTTATCCACCAAGTGAATAACACTTACATATTTATTTTACGTTATTTTTTAATTAATTACAATTTACATTTCATTTACAATATAAATGCTTAAAGTAATTTCTTTAAAAAATCTTTACTTTTTAAATATAAACCTGTATATCTATCATAATATGTGTTCAAAAAATGGTTAATTTCATTTTTTACTTTATCACTTATTTTTAATTTACTTATACTTTTGATATCAACATAATAATACATACGCAATAACTCAATGGATTTTTTATCAACTATTATTTCCTGCTGATAACATTTATTACAAATGTACCCTCCTCTGTCACCATCAATAGTAATAATTCCTACTTTAGCACCACATGATACACATGAATCTAAATTAAGTCCTACTCCTAAATAATCTAAATATTTTATTTCAAGAATATTAGCAATTATTAATGGATCTAATCCTGATTCGATTTTTAAAATAGCATTTATATAATCTTCATATATATTATCTGTTGTTTGTTTTAATACTTGAGTTGTAAGTTCAGTTATATAGTTGACATAGCTAAGTAATGTTATGTCATTTTTTATTTTACTTAAAGGATTTATCACATCTACACTACTTAAAGTAGATAATTTATTTTCTTTGTAATAAATATTAAATCTTCCATAAGTAAATTTAAGAGTAGTAGCTCGAAATGGACTTTTTAACTGTTTAGCTCCCTTACACATGATGGATATTACGCCCTCACTTGTATAAACATGAATGATTTTTGATGTTTCTCCATATGGAATTTCTCTTATAATTATACCTTCTATTTCTTTTAACATAGTTATCAATTCCTAACTTCTTTTTTATTTTAGCTTAATTTTGATAACTTTTCAATATTTCTTGCTTTAATTCATAATAAACAATTCTTAATACATAGATTGATAAAATAGTTTCTTTTATTTTTATCTTTGATCAGTATCAATTCTTTGTAATGTGACCTGGTCAATTGGTTACCCAGGGGATGACCTTTTTGAAAAATAGTATAAAACTTACGCATTAACTTTAAATTAGTAATACTATAACCATGACCATACAATTTTGTTAATTTAACAGACCACTTCTTCATTAACTCATTACCATATTTGGCCCTAAACTTCCACTTTGGCTTTCACAATTAATTTTCCGATTTCCTAGTAAGTGGTAACTAAGCTGTTATCTTCTTCTAACTTTCTTACTCTTTTTTCTATTTCCTGTTTCTTAATTCAATGCTCTATTTCTTCATAATATTTTTCTTTCATAATTTTATTCTTTCTTCTAATTCATAATATAAAGGAATAATATCTTCACTTTTAACAAAATTAACTATAAAATTATCACTTTCTTTAGATATGATAATACCCATTGTTTTATTATGAAATGGTTTTTTAACTTGTTCATCAACTAACTTCATATAAAATTCGATTTGGGATTTATCCTCTTTTCTTAAACTTCGTAATTTTAACTCGATAATTACAAAAGCATTAAATTCATAATTAAAAAGTAAAATATCAATAAAATAATTATGATTATCTTTTACCAATTTATATTGATGAGCAATATAAGCAAAACCATTCCCCCAATTGTTTAAAGAAATAATCAAGGTTGGATAAAATATTTAGTTCTAAATCATGTTCATTATTTACTTTTGTAAGTTCTCTTTCCGATAAATGTTTCTTAATACAAAGATTTAAATAAAAATTTCTTTTATTTTCATCTTTAATAGATAGTAGTCTTCGATAATGGCTCCAAGATACTTGCCACAGTGTGCAACGCCAACAACTTAAGAATTAGTAACTAGGTTTCATATTAGTTTTATATTTA
>CAMMXG010000003.1 GCA_946500895.1 uncultured Mycoplasma sp.
TGCTACTTCAGCGAATTCTTTGTACATTTCTGTCCATTCATAATTTTCACCTTCAGCAGCATCATGTAAGTTTGTTAATGTATCAGGAATTTTACCTCCATGTAATTCTTTGAACCACATTTTTGCATGTTCTTTTTCATTGTTAGCAGTTTCTTCAAAAATAGCTGCAATTTGTTCATATCCATCTTTCTTTGCTTGTGATGCATAGTAAGTATATTTATTTCTTGCTTGTGATTCACCAGCAAAAGCAGCCATTAAGTTAGCTTCAGTTCTTGAACCTTTTAATTCCATAATATATTACCTCCGATTAATATTATAGCTAATTTCCTCTTAAAAGTAAATAAGCAAAAATGGTATTTACATCAAAATGTAATTCGATTATAATAGTTCTTAAATTTAGGGAGTTATTATGAAAAATTTATATTCTATTCTGGGAGTAACTGATCATGCTTCAATACTTGATATTACTAAAGCATATCAAAATAAATGTATGGAAAATCCTGCTTCTTGTTTTTATTATACGAAGATTTTTAAAATTTTGGCATATACTCCTTATAGACTTGTTTATGATTCTTTACTCTTATCTATTGATATAAGAACTCTTGCTTTTTTTCAAACTTCTTTAAATGAGGAAGAGGAATATGAACTTGCTCTTACTATCCATCTTATTGAATATTTTAAAGATTTCGTTTATGATTCTAAATATTTTTATCATCATTCAGAATATTTAAAATTATTAGATGATTGGTATAATGATTTGATGGATATTTTAGATTATTTAAAAGAAAATATTCAGAGTTTTTATTTAAGTTAAAAAAGAATGCACTCATGCATTCTTATCATTAATTAAGGGATCATCAAACTCATCATTTGTATATACTTCTACTGATGGGTGGATGGCTATTTTTTTATCTTCTTTTATGGGAGCAATCGGTTTTACTTTTTTCTTGTCTTTGTCTTTATTGCTGTTAGCGTCCACTAAATAACCAATTAAAGCAAAAATTAAAATTAAAGAAATTACTAAAAACCAGATATAGTTGTTTAATAAAAATTCAATTAATGTATCCACTTGAAACCTCCTAATTTAATTTTATGCTCATTTTTAAGAAATACTTATGTTTCCACTATTTGGTACAATATGAATCCATGTATTTCCATCATTTACTGTGATTTCTTCTCCAGATTCATCACGATATACGGTTTGACTAGATCTTGAATCTTTTTCCCATGTAATTGGAATGACTTTACCTTCGGTAATATAATAGCCATCTCCTGATCCAATATTATCTAAATCTTGACGGCCTTTTTCATCTCCAGCGATAGTTGTATTTCCTATTTGATAGACAATTATATTTTTTACAGTATATTGTTCTTTTGTTTCATAATCAGTATGCTCTTTATCATTGACAAATTGTTTGTATACTTTGGCATCGCTATCATATACATAATTTGTTGTAGAGCTTCCTGAATATTTAATATCAATTTCGGTTGCATCAGTAGCATCTTCTGGTAATTCTACAGAAGTGGCACTGTAATTTAATAATAAGTCTTTGTTTGTTTCTTTGCGGTATCCTAAGCGATCTACTAAATTTGCTAATTCACTCAAATTAGTAAAGGCTTTATGTTCTGTATTTACGCCACTAATATTTTGTCTGAAAAAGTAAGGAGAACCATATGTCAAACCATTTAAATTATCAATATCTAAACTTGATATATCGCTTTGGGCTTGAGGGCTCCATCCCCAGTGAACATAATATGCATCATTTTCTAGTACATAATCAATATAGTAATGTCTAGCACTACGGACGTTTCCTACTACTTCATTTGTTTTATCTTTAAATAAAGCTAAGTATCTCGTAATTCCGCCTTCTACAACAATTTCATAAACTAAATAAGCATCTTGAAGTCCTGTATGATATGGTCTTGCTGCTCCTAAATTATTGATCATAACAGCATATGGTCTTGATGTGCTATTTAAATCGACTATTTGAACAGTAGGTTCATTATGGTCTCTTTCTTCACTGCTATTACTATTGTTATTATTAGCTTCTCCTTTGTCTTTATTCAGTAATAATACTGTTGTAGTAATTCCTCCTACGATAAGAATACCAATTACTATTAAAATAATCATACTTTTTTTCTTTAACTTTTTTTTCATAACTACACCTCTATTTTGTAACTTAATTATAGCACAAAAAAATGATTTTGAATAGTTTATTTCTTTGTTAGAGTTCTCACCATATTTTTTTCTTTTTTAATGACTTCTAACCCAGTTACGTTTCCAGCATCATCCCGTTTTAATTCAACGGTTCCAAATTCTTCGTCATTATATTCTAATTCAATTTCATAATCAGTAAAAGAATATTTTTTGAATCTGTAATCACCAGCAGTAAGACTAAATGTTTCATAATCAAAATATCCTAGTTCAATATATGTATTTAATTTTTCATAATCACTTGCTGATACCCTTAACTCCATATTTTTATTTCCTTCAATTATTGCTTTATTTATATAATCATAATTTATGTATAAAGCATTTAAAGATTCTGGTGTTTTTAAATAAATCGTTTTACCATTTTCTAGAGGTGAAAAACAGTAAATATTTAAATTGGTTGTCCCTTCATTTATTTCATAAGTTGATATTTCTTTATTATCCACTATAGTTAGATATAAATATTTTGCATTTATATTTGGTAGATAAGGACTAATATCATTTCGAGATTGGATATCAAAGCTAGTGAAATGCCATTCTTTTTTTATGTTTGCTAAAATATCATCCAAAGCACTTTCTTTATAATTTTCATTAGCTATTAGATTTACATTACCATTTTTTTCAGAAACTTTTTTGATTATTTTTAGGATATCTTTATTGCTTTCTTCATCAAATTCATTCCCATACTCAATATAAAGAGTTGATTCTTTTGCTTTGTTAATAGCAGTATTTATATTATTTACATCTACAACAGGATAACTAAGAGCTATCCATAAATTTAAATCTTCTATATTTAACTTATTAAAATCAATGTTATATAGATAAAAAGGAATGTACATGATATCTTTAAAATTAGAATCAATTTTAGAGTATACTTCGATAATTTCATTTAATTTGTCATAATCCACTTCACCTTTTTGTTGGTCAACGATTAGCAAATTATCAAGAACACCATATTCCACTAAAATGGTCTCACTATCTAGATTATCAATTAATGATTTTAACTCTTCCTCATAATTTGGCTCTAAAAGACTTGTTTCATCTTCTATTGGTAGTTCGACAATATAACTTTCTTTTTTTTCTTCTACTTCTTGAGCGGATTCCATTTTTTCTCCACAGCTTACTAATCCACTTATGGTTAGACCTGCTAAAACTCCGGAAATTATTTGCTTTAATTTTTTCATTTTGTTTCCTCCATCGGAGTTATATTTTATATCGTTCTTATTTTTTTGTAAAGAAAAAGTAAGCATAGTACTTACTTAGTTTACTTTATTTGTCATATAAACTACTGCTTCGGCTCCTTCACTGGCAGCATTGATAATTTGATAAATTTCTTTTTTTGTTACATCTCCACTGGCATAAACTCCTTTGATGTTTGTTTCATGATGTTCATCTACTAAAACATAGCCATCTTCCAAATTAACACCACTATTAATTAAAAAGTCGGTATTAGGAATAAAACCAACATAAATAAATATTCCTTTTACATTGATTTCTCTACCATCTTTTAAAATGATTCCTGTTAAAGTATCATTTTCGATTTTTAACTCGGTTACTTCATTGTTTAATATTAATTCGATATTATCTTTTTGCTTAACTTCTTCAATTAAAGTTTCTTCACCGCGGAATTCATCTCTTCTGTGGATAAGATAAACTTTATTCACAATATTTGCTAAGTATAAAGCTTCACTTAAAGCCGATGATCCTCCACCTATAACCGCTACATCACTGTTTTTATAAAGGGCTCCATCGCATAGAGCACAAGTACTAATTCCTCTTCCTAAAAACTTTTCTTCCTCTTTTAAACCTAACATTTTAGGGCGACGACCACTTGCTATTAAAAGATATTTTGCTTCATAAACATTATTTGTAGTCTTTATTTTTTTGCTATTTTCATCTAAAATAACATCTGTTACTTTCTCAAGTTTATACTCAATACCTAGTTTGTTTACCTCTTCAAATAGATTGTAGGCTAAATCAGGACCAGAAATAGAACTTATGCCGGGATAATTTTCAATTTTGCTTATCCCATTAATTGTTCCACCAGGAGCACTTCCCTCTAAAAGTAATACCTTCATACCAGCTCGATGAGCATATATACTTGCACTTATACCGGAAATACCCATACCAATTATTATTAAATCATACATTATTTTTTCTCCTTTTTAACTACTCTTCCCGCATTAATATCGTTATATAAATTTTCATATTTGCCTTTTCTGCTTAAATAAATTAAATAAACTAATCCAGTAATAAATAAAATTACCGATATAATTTGAGCTACTTTAAATCCTCCTATCATAAGAGAGTCAGTACGCCATGCTTCAATAAAGAAACGACCTAAGCTATACCACATCAAATAGATACTTGTTGTAGCTCCTACTTTAATATATTTCATTCTTCTAATAATTATTAATATAATAAACCCTAGTAAACACCATAAAGATTCAAAATAGAATGTTGGCAAATAATATACGCCACCTATATTCATACCATCAATTACAAATTCCGGTACCCATAAATTTTTTAATTCCGTATAAGTAGTTGCTATCCCATGAGCTTCACCATTAAAGAAATTACCCCATCTTCCTATGGCTTGGGCTAATATTAAACTAGGGGCAGCCATATCTAGTAATTTTAAGAAATTTAAGTGATATTTTTTAGCAAAGAAAATAACAGTGATAACACCAGCGATAATACCTCCATGTATAGCTAAGCCACCATTCCATATTGCAAATATTTCTAATAAATTGTTACTATAATAAGAGAAATTAAATATCACATAATAAATTCTAGCCCCAATAATTCCCATGATAATGGCCCAAAAACAAATATTAAAGATTAAATCCTTAGGATACTTAAATCTTTTCGCTTCTCTTTCTAATAAAATGATACCAATAATAATACCTATTAATATTAAAACAGAATACCAATGAATGTTAATTCCAAAAATTGTGAACATAACTGGATCCATAAAATTCCTCATTTCTAAAATTATTATACACTATTTTTTGCTTTCCTAAAAGGAAGAACTATTTTTTTGTCTAATACATCTAATAATAAACTTATAATAGCAATTAACATTAAACATGAAAATATCCATAAAGGCATCCAACCTAATCCAAATAAATAAACAGAATATCCTGCTAGACTTGATAAGTTAATAATAATTGGGATATATATTTTTCTTCTATATAAGAAATACCAAATTACTGATAGAATATCGGCCATAAACATGTATCTTTCATGCATAAATGGTAAGAAGTAAGTGGCAATTAAGACACCAAGTAGCCCAATACTAATTATTTCTTTTCCCTCTATTTTCTTTTTTCTTTTTATAAAATATATTAGTAATCCTAAAAAAATAAGTCCCATTATTATAAATAGTATATAACCAATAACTTTTATATTAGGTAAAAATGTGTAAATATTAGCTAGATTTCTCGTTAAATAAACAGAATAATCTGTCGTTTGTTCTAGGTAAGTCGTAAAGCAATTCATAAGGGGCATACCCATTAATAAGACTGGTAAACACATTAATATATTTCCTAAGGGAATAAGTAAGAAATTAAAGATAGAAAACTTTTTGTTGACAAAATAAATGATTATATATAATGGTAAAATAAATACGAATTGTAGTTTAAAACTAAAAGCAATTCCTAAACTTAGAAATGATAAAGAATATTTTTCTTTTATTAATAAGTATAGTGATAATAAAACAAACGTTGTATAAATACTATCACATTGAGCCCACATGGAACTATTTAAAATAACGGTTGGTAAGAATAAAATAACAATCCAACATAAATAAGCGTGTTTTGAATTAGTAAGTTTTTTTACAATTAAATAGCCAATTAAGCCCATTAATATATCAAATACTACTGATGACATTTTGATTTTTACTATGGCACTTCCTGGTAGGAATGTAAGTAAGTAAAGTAAGATTAAATATGGTGGATTGTAATTACCTAAACCACCTGCAATAGCACTTAATCCCTCTTCAGAAATAATATTGTACCATTTAAGTAAAAATCTTTTATAATCACCACTTTCAAACGAAAAAAAGAAGTATTTGATGAGAATACTTACTAAAATTAAACTGATGAATAATACTGTCTTTTTGTTTATAATTTTCTTTTTAGTCAATTATTTCAACTCTCTTTCAATTATATATCTTGGTCTATGTTTTGTTTCACTGTATATTTTGCCCACATACTCGCCAATTAAACCTACAGATACTAATTGTACTCCTCCTATAAACCAAATTGATAACATAATAAATGCCCAACCATCTACTGTGTTACCAAGTATTTTCACAACAATTGTATAAATAATCATAATGATACTTATAAATAACATGATAAATCCTAATGTTGTAATCATTTTAAGTGGTTTTACACTGAATGAGGTTATTCCATCCCAAGCAAAAGATAACATTTTCTTGAGAGGATATTTTGATTCTCCTGCTGCTCTTTCTTTTCTCTCATAAGTTGCTACTGATGTTTGGAAGCCAATTAAAGGTACAATTCCTCTTAAAAATAAATTTACTTCATCAAAACGTTCTAGTTCATCTAATGCTCTTTTGCTCATTAACCGGCAATCCGCATGATTAAATACAACTTCTACACCCATTACTCTCATTAATTTGTAAAAAGATTCAGCCGTAAATCTTTTAAACCAGCTATCTTTTTTACGAGAACTGCGAACTCCATAAACGATTTCAGAACCTTTATTATTTTCTTCAATCATTTTATCAATGACATTAATGTCATCTTGTAAGTCTGCATCCATACTAATTGTGATATCAGCATATTTCTTTGCAGTCATAAGTCCTGCAAGTAAAGCATTTTGATGTCCTTTATTACGAGATAGTTTTACACCAACAAATAAAGGATCTTCGTTATGATATTCTTCTATAAGCTCCCAAGTTTTATCTTTAGAGCCATCGTTTACAAACATCACTTTACTGTCTTTGCTAATCTTCTTTTCTTTAATTAGACTTTCCATCTTTTCTTTTAATTCTTTTTTGGTTAATGGTAATACTTCTTCTTCATTATAACAAGGTATTACTAAATATAATATTTTAGACATTTTTACACCTCACATTCATTATAGCAATCTAGCTCTTTTTTCTCAAGACTTTTGTCTTATTTTTACTTATTATATACTCACTTAAACTAATCCACTCAATTCCGAGTATCAATACTGATAAAATTAAGTAAGAAATGATACTCATGTAAGTTCTTTCGCATCTATAATCTATTCTAAAAATAAAGGTATCACTTGTTTCTTCATCATTTACATAAACAGATCCATTATTATATGCTTTATAATATTCAGATTCATTGTAAGTCCCAACACTTAATACAGATTCACCTGAGGCTTTGGTTAATTCAATGCGGTAACGAGTGTTTTTAGTAGGATTAATATCATCAAAGTTAAATTTATGGTTGCTACCATCTTGGATATTACTACTATTAAATTCCTCTTCTACTAACAACTCATTATTATCATCATATAATCTAAATAGATAAATACTTTCTTCTTGTTCATTACTATTATTTAGGCGCACTCTTATCTCATTAAAGGTATCACTTGTTGTGAATGTTTGACTAATTTTATCTTCTCCTATTTCTATCTCTGTAAATCCACGATAAGATAATACCCTAATGTCTTCATAAGTATTTTTATCTAATGTATATTTTGGAAAATTAATTGTTAGTAAAAGGAAAGTTATCAACATTAATGCTATACTTCCAATTTTTAAAATTTGCTTTTTATGAAGAGCAAGAGTCTTTAAAACTTTCGCTTGGGGTTCGATTCTTTCATCCCCTGCCATTTCTTCTTTTTTATTTAGCTTAGAATAAATTAAACCTAAAGGAATAATCATCCATGGTAAGAAGGATAGGCTATATCTTTGGGCTGCCTCCCATATAATATAGAAGAGGATTGCTCCAAATAGGCCAATATAAATAATTGCATCATAATTATATTCAATTTCTTTTTTTCTAAATATTTGATATACTCCTAAAAGAATCATAAAACTAATATAAGTTTTTAATATTTGTAATGTGTACTTTAAGAAAATATTCGTATTACCATAACCACCTAAATATTCATAAATACCAGTTCCATCAGCAGTATTGTTTAATTTGGCATAAACACCATAATTGCCACTGGACCAAGTACGGGCTATTTTCATTCCCCCTAACTTGATTAAACCAATTGGACCAAGTTCACTAATTCTTTCCTTTATTACTTCTATGTTTGCTTCCCCTTTGTCTTCTTTTGTTTCTTCATTAAATGTTAAATCATGGTCAGGACTGTTATAACCACCGGTGTATTCTTCGTTTAATCCCATCATAATCCAGTGCGTTATTGGAAATGAGGCATTTTCATCTAAATCTAGTTCAAAACTATTTTCAACCACTTTAAATCCAAAGAAACCTATTATTAATCCTAGGAATAAAGCTAGATATATTTTTATTTTATTTGTTACTTGTTTATTAATTAAGATATATCCTAAAGCTGCGATTAAAAGAATGACTACAACAATACGTACCTTTAATCCTATCAAGAAAATAATGCCAGATAAAATTCCTAAGATTATCTTATTTCTTGTGTTAGTTTCTTTTATGCATTTAATTATTAAATAAAGTCCAATGACTGCGAATGGCATACAGAGCGTATCTGTATAAAAGTAAGATGAGTATAAATAAAAGATAGGATTAATCATCATGAATATTAATGCGAGTAACCCTGCTTTTGAATCCTTTAATTCTTTCCCTATTAAATAGATAAAATATCCAGTTAGGGCCATAAATAAAGCATTAAAAATTGTACCCATTAATAACACATTTGTACAGCCAAAGATACTTCCTATTTTAGTAAATCCATAAACAAATATTAGCAAAGGTATTTGATTGGTGTATTTAGAAAAGTAAGGCCCTGTTATAGTTAGACTATTTTCACTAATCATACGATTTACATATTCAATAATGTGAGATAAATCTGTAACTGATGATATTGGTAAAAATATGCCTATTAATAATAAACCTATAAAGAATAATATGCTTAGAATAATAGCAATTATTTTTATTTTTTTGTCAGATAGTTTATCTAGTTTTTTATAAATAAACTTAAATAAAAAGAATGTTATAATGGTACCAATAATTACAATTAAAGGTGATAGATTTTGGTCTATTCCATAAAAAGCACTGACAGCTGTAATATATAAAAAAGTAATCATTAATATGCACATTACTACTTTATAGCTAACATTAAAAAATTTAGTCATTAGTACACCTCTTTAAGTAAACTTTAATTAACAATATTATATCTATAAACTATATAAATTTCAATATATCTAATAAAAGAAAAAACACTAGTTAAAACTAATGTTTTAGGATACTACATATGGATTAGTTGCAGTGCCATCACCTGATGAAATTGTTACATCACTACGTAAGTTGATGACAGGACGAACACCACGCGAGGTGTCCACGCTGTTGCCGTTGAAAGCAAAAAGAGTACCTGAACCCACATAAATTACCCAGGCATAAATACTGTAAAATCGAAATGGAGACATGGTCCAGTAATATTGGCCTGTATATAGATAATAACTTTTATTAGTAGTTGCCCATACTCCACCTGCATAGGCTACTTCATCTGCTGTGATTAATCCGATTGGATATTGTAATGCTTGATTTCCTTTATTACTACTGCTTACTGTGAACAAGTCACTACTATTACTACATTTGAAGCTTGGTGATGCATTACTACTACTATAACCCGCATACAATCTGATATATGCTCCATAGTATGTTTCTGTGGTTCCTGTTCCTCCACTTCCGTTACTTGATGTTTCACTTGTACTTGGTTGTCTATCATTACAGAATCCTGCATTCATATCTATATCATCGGCATAACTTGCTAGATTTTCTTGATACCATGTATTTAGTACTCCTAGTATCGTACTATTGGTTTCTATTCCGTGAACATTTCCACTGGTATATTTTAATCCTACGTACATATTATTATCATACGAACTATTAAATGCACTATATCCTATTTGCGTTCCAGTTCCCATTGTATTTGCGCTAGTCCCTTGGTAAATTAATCTTAATGTTCCATCTCCATTGATGCGGATGATTCGCCAATAAAATCCTCCAAATTTGACCCAATTATTGTCTACTGCGCCTCTCCAGTAATAAGTAGTTCCATCATCATCTTGTCCTTCATATATTCCATTTGTTTCTTCACAATCATCTATTCCACTACAATCTGCTTGGGCTGTTTTGCTAAAGTCTGGTGTATCTATATTTACTTCTATTGTTCCAAGCACTGTATCTACTTCTTTTTTAGGTATTACTGTTACAAAATCTAAATAGCACTTTGTTCCTTTTGTTGTAAATGGTATAACATTTAATGTTTTTGTATTACTATCATAGCTTATACTAATACTACTATCTTTTTCACCATTAATTGTGCAATAGCTTTCTTCGGTTAATTCATAATTACCATCAGGAATAGTATCAACACTTTCACCATCTACAGTGATAGCAATAATATTTAAGTCTGCTAAGCTATAGTTAATTGTTCCATTAACTAAAGGTATACTCTGTGTAACTCTATACTTTGCTTTTGTAAAGTTTAGTATTACTGCACTAATTATAGCTATCAATATTACTCCTATAATAATATTTCTTTTTAAATGACTTCTTTTTAGTATCTCAAAATTCATAACTCTACTCCTTTTTGTGAAGTTCTGCTTCATTTTATTGATTCTAAATATAAGCTATGATAGATGAGGTTACCTAGCTTACATATAAATTATAAACTTGTGTATATTAAAAGTCAAGAAAAATAACACTATTTTCGCCATTAAATTTATTGTTTCTTTTTTAATGAGAAAATAGAATTGGTGAAGTTTATGAACTATAATAATAAGATTTTAGAGTTAAGAAATATTAATAATCTAACGCAAGATGATGTAGCTAAAATTTTAAATATTTCTAGAAGTACTTATAAAGATTATGAATTACAAATTAGTATTATTCCAATTAAACATCTTGTAACTTTAAGTGATTATTTTAATGTGTCTATTGATTATTTATTAGGTTTAACAGATGTTAAACAATATGCTAATGTTACAAAAGCTGATAAGGTTATTGCAGGTATTCGTTTAAAAGAATTTCGAAAAGAAAACAAACTTACGCAAGTTAAACTTGCTAGTATTTTAAATACTACTTTTTCTTCAATTGCTTTTAACGAAAAAGGAAGAAATTATATTGCTACTCCTTTTCTTTATACTATATGTAGCAAATATCATATTTCTGCTGATTACCTTCTAGGCAAAATAAAAGAACCAAAATATTTAAAATAAATGGTTCTTTTTTATTTTCGACACAGATGTCACAATTCATCGGAATTTGTCGAACGCTTTTTCTTGCTTTTTTTAGTACTATATTTCATAATATAGTCTTAGCGTTAGGGACAATGCATGCCTTTGTTCTTTTCCATTTCTATGTTTTACTTCTTTTACCCTTTAGGGGGTTTTGGTTGTAGAATTGAGGTGAGTAAAGTATGAAGGTTCGGCTAAAAGTAATTTTGCCAAGAATAATAAAAATAGCATTGGTCCTCGAGATAACAACCAATGCTAAAAACACAAATAGGCATTAGGTTGTTTCCCTAACGCTTACAATTTAATTATACTTTTATTTTGATATAAATACAATTTACAATTAATTTACATTTGTTGCATTTTACAAGTATAATTTTTTCTAATCTATTCTATTAATATTTTTAATTGTGTAATATACCTCTAAATTTAATAATAATTCATTTACGCTTTTTACTACGTCCCCTATTAAAATTTCCTCTTTCATATCATCACCGCGATTATCTTATCATATGTTTTTTAAATTTTCATGTGTTTCGACAAAACTTGTCAAAACTTATAAAAAAAATACAATATTTCTTATTTTAACGATAATCGTTAATATTTTGAGCTTATTCGTGTATAATTCTTAAAAACCAAGCTATTCTCATGTAATAATTACCCTGAGGTATATATTATGGAGAAAGAGAGAAATTTGGCTTCTATTGAAGAGAAAGCATATCAACTTCGAATCAAAAAAGAAATGACACAAAAAGAATTTGCGAAAATGTTGGATGTTTCTATTAGTTATGTTTCAAATTGGGAAAATGGATATAATGAGATAACGATTCCTTTATTAAATAAAATTTGTAATATTTGTGATGTTTCTTTTGATTTTATGATGGGATTTAGTAAAAAGAAAAATAATACCTCAAAAATAATAGAAGTTGATAAAAAATATTTAGGGAAAAGATTAAAGGAAATTAGAAAAAATGAGGGATTAACACAAGAGAAAATGGCAAAGAGAATTAATACTTATCGTTTTCTAATTAGTGATTATGAAACCGGTAGGAAAAGTATTAGTACAGCTGATTTAAAACAAATATGTGAAACTTTTGGTTATAGTGCTGATTGGTGTGTTGGTAAACTTAAGGATTGTATTCGTTATAAGCCTGTTAAAAAGCTAAAAGCGCGAGATGTAAAAGGTTTAATATCTAGTTAAACAAAAAGAAGTAACATTTATTTTGCTGCTTCTTTTTAGATATTACTCTTCGAAATCGTTAATACTTATAATATTAGATTGAGATCAAAGATAAAATATGTACATAAGTAATACCTGTTGTACATATTTTTATTTTATTCACTCATCATTTATTTATTAAACCTCTTTTTACCAGTTTATTTTAATAAATATTCATACATACTATATTTAATTATATTAGCACTTAAAGTAAAACGATTAGATACTAGATTGTTCATACTAGTTACATATTCCGTTGTGTTTTCTAAAGTTACGCCTTCTTTTAGAGTAAACTTACCATTTTTATAAGTTCCATAATCACTTACCCAACTGCGATTAGAAAAGATGGCCAATCCTGGTGCATCACTTAATATATCTTTTCCGACAATTAGTCTTGAATCATATTCTACGCCAAATAAATTTAGAAGAGTCGGTAAGACATCAATCCCGCTGCCAACTTTATCTACTTCAACTGTTTCTATCTCACTATTCCAAAGAATAAAATTACTACGATTTACTTCTACTATTTCATCACGTTCATAATCACTTAATTCATTTACTTCATCAATTGTTAAAGTATATGGGTAATGGTCTCCTACTAAAGCGATTACAGTATCTTCTAAAATGCCCTCTGCTTCTAAACCATCAATTAAAGCTTCTAGGGCTCTATCTAATTCTATTTGCGTTGCTAAATAAGCTTTAACATTGTTTGAATATGGTAAGTCTTTTACATATTGAATATTTTTTAGAGCAATGGAATTACCAGTAGAATTATAGGCATAAGGTGCATGACCAGAAACAGTTACATAATAAGTTACAAATGGTGTATTATCTTGATATAATGGTAAAGTTTGATTAATCATATCAACATCACTTGGAAGCCAACTACAATTAATTAAATCTTCCATACCATTTCCACAGCCCATATAAGAAGTAAATCCTAATGTTTCCATTGTTTTTTGTCTACTATAATAGGTATATGTCCAGTTATGATAACCATTAGCGGTATATCCAAGATTACTAAAAGCATTTCCTAAAGCATAAGATATCGTTGGCTCTGACTTTTTCCAATCAGATAATATGGACTGAGTTGGAATAAGTCCCGTTGTTGCTTGAAATTCACCACCAGTAGTACTTAAAAATACCGGTGAATAAAAATTATTAAAGACAAAGCCTTCATGACTTAATTTATATAGTGTTGGTGTTAGTTCTGGGTCAACGGCAATCATGTTAAAGCCTTCTGCAAGAATAAAGATTAAGTTTTTTCCTTCAAACATACCTGTATATTCATTTTTATTGGTAGCATCACTATTTTTAAAATATTCTAACATGCTTTTTATTGTACTATTGGTTTCATTGGCAATTAAAGTATCAAAATCAATTTCTATTTCGTTATAAGTTGGTACAACTTCTTCCGGTTCTTCCTCTTCGGGAATGTTTGGGATATCGGGTTCCTCATTCATTGTCAATTTTTCTTCAAAGCCAAATAACACTCTTTTAACATCTAGCCTTGTGTAAGTAAATAATCCAAAAGTTTCCACTGTTTTAGATTCACTATTAATATTGTAATATAGATTATAAGCTGAATAAGTATCATTTTTATTTATGTTTAAACATAATAAGGAAATTATCCATATTAAAATAGTAGCAATAAAACATATTAATATTTTCTTTAGACTAGCTCTTTCAAAATTTATGCGTTTTTGGAATATAATTAAAAGAATAATTGGTAACAAATAAAGAATTACTACCCAAATGTTTTTTATGACAACATCAAATATAATATTTGTAAAATCAAGAGCGTTGCTAGCCAGTCCTAAAGTATTAAAAGAAAATATATTGCTAAATAATCTGTGGAAGAAAAATTGAAAACAATAATAAATTACAAAGACTACACTTATGATGTAAGTTAACACCACATTTCCTTTTTTCTTAAATATGTTTGTTATTAAATATAAAATTAATATAATAGGAATACTAAAAAGCAAAGTTAAAAGAATGCCACTAAAACTCTTAGTGACGAATATTTTGGTTAGTATTTCTAAATAAATAATTAAAAAGCTTAAATAAAATATGACATTAAACTGCTTCTTCATAATTTCACCTAAATTTATTATATCAAAATTTAGAATAATTAAAAGATTAACTTTGCTTTTTTTCGATTTTTATGTATAATTGTGTTAGGTGATGATGAATGAAAAAAATATGGAGTCTTTATCATAAATATGAAGAAATTATTAATTATTTAATTGTTGGAGGATTAACTACTGTTATTAGCTTAGCTGTTAAATATGGTCTTTTATTTACAGTATTGGATGCTAGCGATGCAGTAGAATTACAAGCAGCAGTTATTATTTCTTGGATTATAGCAGTCGCTTTTGCTTATATTACTAATCGGATATTTGTTTTTCATTCTAAATCAAAACAATATTTAAAAGAAATTAGTGGATTTGTCGCTGGTAGAATTGCTACTTTAATTATGGAAATGGTTATTATGTGGTTCTTCGTTACATTACTTGGTTTAGATAGTAATTTATGGGTTATTGTTTGGACTATTGTAGCTCAGATATTAGTTATTGTTGGTAATTATGTTATTAGTAAATTATTTGTATTTAAAAAATAATTCATACAAGCCTTAAGTCGTATAGATTTAAGGTTTTTATATTGTTTAAATGTTCGCTTGTTTTTCTATATAGGAAATGATAGAATATTGTTGGTTTAGAAAGGAAAATTTATGGACGATTTTATAAAATATCTTTTAGTAACTGACCAACTTGATGAAGTATTTTGGGGTAAGAAAAAAGAAGCAGAAGATGAGGAAGTTTTGAAAAGAACTTTGAGAAAAAAAGATGATAAAGAAGATAATAGTCATAAAAATTCTAGTTCATTTACAAAATAATTAGGAAAGGAGTTTTTTATGTTTGAGTTAATATCAAAATATAAACCTAGTGGAGACCAACCACAAGCGATTGAAAAGTTAGTTAAAGGAATTAATGAGGGCAAGAAAGAACAAGTTTTACTGGGTGCTACTGGTACGGGTAAAACGTTTACGGTTGCTAATGTTATTAAGGAAGTGAATATGCCTACCCTTGTTTTAGCTCATAATAAAACTTTAGCAGGTCAACTTTATTCAGAATTAAAAGAACTTTTTCCAAATAATCATGTAGAGTACTTTGTTAGCTATTACGATTATATTGCACACTCCCCTATTTTTAGTACTATTTAATCCCAAAAAATCTTTTAATTAATACTAATTAATACTAGATATTACCAATTAATTGAATAAAATTTGTGACCTTGTTTCGTGTAAATTCGTGTAAGCATATAGATATACATTTTTTTCTGTTTTATTTTTATGCTATAATTTTTATATAAAATAAAAGCGTGAATATATGAAAAGTTTAGTTGCATTAAAGTATAAGAATATTTCTTACAAGAAAACTTTGCCACGTTTTTTTATCATGTTATTGACCTTTATAATAAAAATGAAAATTTGATAGTTGGAGTTGCTTTTCATGGTAACTATTTGCAGTTTAAATCTCTTGGTAATGCTAATCTTATTGTTATTAATAATAAAGATAATTTGCTTTTAGACGAGTAATTTCAATATCTCTAATAATTCTAATGATATTGAGATGTTTCCTTTTGGAGGCTGTGATTATATATTCATGGAAAAAATATAAAGAATGTGTTAATGAAGAGACTGCTAGAGCAAGAAAATCACATTTAAAGAAACATCAGGATAGAAAAGCATTTGAAAATAGCTTTTTAGATGATACACAAATTTGAACAATTATATTCTTCATATAATTTTCCTGATGTTAAAGGTATTGGGATTATTTAGAATTTTATTTCTATTTTGGCGAGCTGGTGTTAGAATAGATATATTAATATAAAAGAAGTAATACTTCATCATAAAGAAAATAAGGATGATTCAAATATCATTTTTACATTATATGGAAAAATCTATAGATTAGATAATAAAAACTAATATGGCTAAATAGCTAAAAAATGTTGACTTTAAAAAAGATATGTATTATTATAATAACCCAGTTGGGGGTATTTACATGACAAATAACGACTTTTTTAAATATGGAAATGCAAAAATTTTAAAGATAAATAAAAGTGCCTAAATTTTATTAGATTTTTAGACACTTTTTTTATATAGAAAGAAGGTAGTTTATGGTTTATATTGGAGTTTTATGGAATACTGTAAATCACTTGAGAGAAGAAATATTACAAGATACTAATAATTTTGGTAAAGTGATAAACTATTTTGATTGTGATTTAGGTAAAGATTACAATAATTTTGTAAGAAAAATTTATCAATCAGATGGCATTGCTGAATGGAAAGTTGATTTAAAATTACAAGCAATGAATATAACGCCAAGTACACATTTAACAATATTTTTTATAGATATTGATGATAGTGAAAAAGAATTAAACGACAGAAAACATAAAATAGTGTCGGTAAATATGGAAAGAATGAAAAACTCAATTAGGAACAAATACTCACAGATGATTCAAAATTATTTTTTTGATAATGTTTTTCATATGACAGATGATGAAACAGAACTGGCCAATACGTTAGAAGTAATTAAGGAGTATTTTCCGAACATATATAATGAGTACTTTGAAATTAAGGAAGATACTAATGTTAGAATTAGAAGAAAAAATGGAAAAGGAGCAGATAAAAATGAAGATTAATAATAAGGAAATTGATGAAAAAAAACCATATGTTATCGCAGAAATCGGCATAAATCATAATGGAAGTTTAGATTTAGCAAAAATACTTATTGATATTGCAGTAGAATGTGGATGCGATGCTGTAAAATTTCAAAAAAGAGATGTAGATACTGTTTATACACAAGAAGAATTGTTAAAAGAGCGAATAAGCCCTTTCGGAAAAACAAATGGTGATTTAAAAAGAGGATTAGAACTTTCTTATGAAGCTTATCAGAAATTGTTTAGTTATGCCAGGGAAAAAGAAATAGATATTTTTGCAAGCCCATGGGACTCTAAATCAGTAGATTTTTTAGAGCAATTTTCTCCATGTTGTTATAAAGTCGCAAGTGCTTCTATAACAGACTATAAACTATTAGAAAAAATCAAAAAAACGGGAAAACCTGTCATTATCTCAACAGGAATGTCTACAGAAGAAGAAATAGATAACGCCATTAAAATATTTAATCAAAAAAACATTGCAATTTTAGCATGTACGAGTACATATCCAACAGACGATTCAGAAATTAATTTGAATAAAATTAAAACTTTAAAAAAGAAATATCCTAAAATACCTATAGGATATTCAGGACATGAAAGAGATATTTTCCCTTCGCTAATTGCAGTAGCTTTAGGAGCGTGCATTATAGAACGTCACATTACTATAAGTAAAGATATATGGGGAAGCGATCAAAGGGCATCTTTAGAACCGAAGGAATTAAAAGAATTAGTAACTGGCATAAAAAGAGTGAAAACAATTATGGGAGATGGCAAGATAACAGTATATGATAGTGAACAACCAATTAAGAAAAAATTAAGAAGATATT
Organism: uncultured Mycoplasma sp.; assembly: GCA_946500895.1. Taxonomy (GTDB): domain Bacteria; phylum Bacillota_I; class Bacilli_A; order RF39; family UBA660; genus Caccenecus. The sequence goes on from CAMMXG010000003.1 coordinate 18,381, forward strand.
AGGGATGGTTATTATGCATAATTTTGAGTTTTTTAATCCAACAAAAATTATATTTGGTGAAAATAAAATTGAAAGCGTTTGTCAATATATTAAGAACTATACATCAACAAATAATATTTTATTGGTTATTTCTGAAAGTTGTAAAAATAATGGAGTGCTAAAAACAGTAACTAATCAACTAGAAAAAAATAGTATTCAATACTATATTGTTGATGGCATTATCCCTAATCCTACTTTAGATAAAGTTTACTATGGAAAAAAAATAATTCAAAATAACAATATAGATTTTATTTTAGCAATTGGAGGAGCTTCTGTAATAGACACTGCAAAAACAATTGCAGTTGCTTCTTGTCATAATGAAGATATATGGGATTTAATATGTAATCCAACAAATATAAAAAAATCATTACCTTTAGGAGTAGTTATTACACTATATGGCTCAGGAACGGAAATGACAAATGGTGCAGTTATTTCAAACATGATGATTACTAAAAAAAGAGGTTTTGATAATGTAAATATGTTTCCAAAATTTTCAATATTAGATCCAACTACTTTAAAGAGTTGCAGCCATGAATATCTATCAATAGGATGTATGGATATGTTTACGCATATTATGGAAGATTATTTTGAAATTACAGACGAAGAAAACTTAGCCGATAGTTTTCAAGAATTATTGGTTAAAAAGATGATAATTGAATTTAAAAAACTAAACAACAATAAACAGGATAACGCAAAACTGTTGTGGATGAGTACCTTAGCTCAAAACAAATTTTTATCATTCGGGAAAAAATATAATGGTGAATGGGTAGCACATATCATAGGACACGAATTTTGTGTCAGATACAATTTACCACATGGGCAAGTTGTAGCCATTCTTTTTATAGCATGGTTAAATTTTATAAAGAAAATAAATGAGAAAAGGATAATTCAATTTGGCGTATCAGTATTCGATTTAAAATCTCCTACTTCTACCGAAGTTATAGATGAAATCAAAAAAGTCTATGCTCTACTTAACAATACTTTTACTTTAAAAGATTTAGGAGTCAGGTTAGAAGATATTGATGATATTGTAACGAATGCTATGAATGGTAAAAAATTAGGAAAATTTAAAGAGCTAAATAAAGAAGATGTAAAAAATATTATTATGGAGGCTTACAATGGAAATTAAATCACAGAAAGACTTAATAAGTATAGATAAAAAATGGAAAAACATAAAATTTAAAGACTCAGAAATACATATTAAAAACATTAAAGATTTCATTACCGATGAACACATCGATATTATTGTTAGATATCTCTATATTAAATCATATATTGAAGGTGTTAAATATGACAAATACAAAATGATGTACGAAAAAATGATGAAAAAAAGAGTAAATAAAAGTTATTATAATGAATTTAATAAAATTATAAACTCCTTTAGAAAACATGGATATTTAAAAGAATATCCAATTCCAATTAATAACAAAGGGAAAATGTTAAATGGCTCTCACCGCTTAGCTTGCTGTTTGTATTTTAACATTAATCCATATGTTTGTATTTTTGACGAGGAAGATCACGAGTATAATATTAAATGGTTTCACGAAAATGGATTTACTTCTGAAGAGATTATAGAAATCGAAAAAACAAAAGAAGAAGTATTAAAAAAATATAGTTTTAACAAAGTATATTTAAAAAATGTATATGCAGCCACAATAACTCCAATTAAAAATGAAAATTTAGAAACTGATTATTTTTACAAACATATTAGCACTCTGAAAAAAAATAATATTGATGGGTTATTTTTATGTGGGAACACAGGCAATGGCATGAATCTAAATTTTGACCTAAAAAAAGAAGTATTAGAGTATGTGAATAAAATTTCCAAAGAATATTCTTTAATTTTTCACGTCGGTTCTCAAAATACTCAGGATATTGAAAAAATGATAGCCTTGATTAATAAATCAAATGTTTCTTGCATTGCTTCTATGCCTCCATACCACATAATAGCAAAATTTAATGAAATCAAACAGTTTTATGAACGAATTGCCAAATTATCTACTAAGCCAGTATTAATATATCATATTCCAAATATAACTGGAATCAACTTACCTGCGGAAGAAATCATTGAATTGCTAAGCATTAATAATGTCATAGGAATTAAATATACTGATGCCGATTTAGAAAAGCTGAAAACCATAAGCGAAAATGTAAAAGATAAATATATTTTTTATGGTAAAGATGATTTGCTATTGAATGGACTTTTGAATGGTGCTAATGCTGGAATAGGAGGCTGTTATAATATTTTTCCAAGTTTTATTTACAAAATAATGAATGGAAACACATATGCAGAAAGGCTAGATAATCAAAATAAGTTAAATTATGCTATAAAAGTACTAAGGAAAAAATTCCCAACTTTACCTGGAAGCGAATTTGTTTCAGAAGTATTAAAAATAAAAGCCGATAAAACAGATGAAGAGTTTTATAGATTGTTGGAGGAAGAACATGATTAAATTAGTTGTTTTCGATATTGATGGAGTATTAACTGATGGCAGTTATTTAATAGATCATTTAGGAAATGAATACAAAAGGATTTGCTTTAAAGACTTAGATAGTTTTAACTTATTAAAACAATTAAATATTAAAACTATGTTTTTAACCAGCGAGGCAAATTTTTTAAGCAAATATTTCCAAAAAAAGTTTAACCCTAATTATTTCTTTGATGGAGTAGCAGATAAATTTAAAGTATTAACAGATTTCTGTACAAAAAATAATTATAATTTACAAGAAGTATGTTACGTTGGTGATGGCAAAAAAGATTTAGAAGCTATGAAAAATGTTGGATTATCTATTGCCCCACGCAATAGTATTAGAGAAATAAAGCAAATTGCAACATGCAATCTTGAAGTAGCAGGAGGAAGCGGAGTAGTTTACGAGGTTTATAATATATTATTAAATATTAACACCGAGTATACTGATAATAATACTTTAAAAAGAATTTTAAATGAACATAAAGCAATTTTATCAAATATGGAAAATAATCAGGAACTATTAAATCAATTAAAGCAATCGATAGATATTATTATTAATGCATTAAGAAATAAAAAAATAATATATGCTTGTGGCAATGGTGGAAGTGCCTCTGATGCACAACACTTTGTAGCAGAATTAATTAGCAAATTTAATTATAATCGTAAATCATTAGGAGCGGTTTCATTAACTACTAATCCTTCGATTATAACTTCTATTGGAAATGACTACAATTTCGATAATATATTTAAAAGGCAAATCGAGGGATTGGGTAATAATGGAGATGTTCTTGTTGCACTAAGTACAAGTGGAAATTCTAATAATATAGTTTTAGCTATAAAGGAAGCATTGGCAAAAGGAATGAAAGTAATATTTTTTACATCAGAAAAATGCAACTCACTTGATAACGAAAATATGGTTATCTTAAAAGTTCCAAGTTCTGTAACACCGAGAATACAAGAAATTCACATTATGCTAATTCATTACTTATGTGAAGAAATAGAAAATTATTTTATGGAGGAAAAAAATGAAAAGTAAAACAATATGGCACGTTGGAGGTTATAATCGGAATTATGGTGATTTTGTTCTTTTAGAATCAATTAGAGAAAATTTGGAAAAACAATCAGATATACCTCTTAATTTTGTAAATATTGACTGTCAAAGCACTCATTTTTTTAGTGAATTAATTGATGAATTAAATGAAAAAGCAGATATGCTATTAATTGGGGGTGGAGGATTTATTATGAACCGACACGAAGACAATAGCTTATCTGGATGGCAATGGAGTATCAAAAATGAAGATATAAACAGAATAAAAGTACCAATAGTTGTTTATGGAATAGGTTATAATAAATTTTACTATGACAATAGAGGGTTTAAAGAACAAATGAACGAATCTTTACTTCTTACTCAAAATAAAGCAAAATTATTTTCTGTAAGAAATAATGGTACAAAGGAAGAATTAATAAATAGAGGTTTAAATAAGGATAAAATAGAAGTAATTCCTGATTCAGGAATGTTTATTACACCCCTAAAAATAAATGCAAACTTTCTAAATCAAAACAGAATGCTTATAGGCTTAAACTTTGTTTCTGACAGACCACAATTTACCTTTCCTGATGATTACAACCAAAGCAAAAGTGAAATTATGAATGAGCTGCTAAAAGCTTGCAAATATTTTATAAAAAAATATAATGCATTAATACTTAATATAGATCATATTCTCGGTTTAGATGATGAAATTAATGACTTGTTCAAAAGAGAATTAGGGAAAAATTATTTAGTACTATCAGAGGAGCTCCCGCAAATTTATCCGCCATCATTGGTAAATGCTCATTTTTTAGCATACATATATCAACAAATGAGTTTTGTAATTGGAATGAGAGGACATTCAAATATTATATCTTTTGGTATGGGAACACCATTTATTGCAATGGGAACTCATAATAAAAATAGATTTTTTACAAAAGACATTGGAGAAGAGAAATATTTGATAGATTTAAGGGACTATAAAATTAGTGCAAAATGTGATATAATCATTAAGAAATCTGAAGAACTATTGCAAGATTCTGATTATAAACAAAGAGCAAAAATAAAAAGAAATAAATTAAAAAAGGATTTTTGCGATTTTAACAGAAAAATTATAAGGATATTAAAGGAGGAAGAAGATTAGTATGGAAATTTTAGATTTATATGATGACTTTGGTCAAAAATTAAAAGAAACAATAAATAGAGGCGAAAAAACAGAAGAAGGAAAAAATATTATGCTATCTGTAGCTTTTATAAAAAATAGCAAGGGTGAATTTTTAATTCAAAAAACTTCTAAAGAAAAAGGAAATAGATATTCTTCAACAGGCGGTCATGTAATGCATGGAGAAACAGGATTAGAAACAATAAAAAGAGAATTAGAAGAAGAATTAGGAATTAGTGCTACAGAGCAGGATTTAAAATACATTGCAACTTTTAAATATCCAAAAAAGAACTGCATTTTTAATGTCTACTTGCTAAATATAGATATTGACTTATCAAAAATAAAATTACAAGATGAAGAAGTTGAAAGCGTAAAATATCTTTCTGTAGAAGAAATTAATAATATCATTAATAAAGGGAATTTCTTAGAATCACACGCTTATATATTCAAGCACTATATTAATAACTAAAGCTTTTAGATAGGGGGCGTTACTAATGAGTGAAGAACTAATTGAAAAAGAAAAATTAAAAAACACTTTATTAATTATAAAACAAGTATTAGAGTCTGAAAAAGATGGCTTAAATAACTTGTTTGATAGTTTTATTGGAAATCGAGAGCAATTATGGAAAATTGCAGAGCAAAAAAAGATTCACATACAAAATTTAGAAGCATCATTAGATAAACCATATTTTGCTAGAATAGATTTCAGCTTTGAAGATAGTAATGAGATAAAAACAGTCTATATTGGTAAAAATGGTATAATGAAAGATACTGATGTTATTGTTACAGACTGGAGAGCTCCGATTTCTTCATTATATTATGATTCTGAAATAGGTCATTGCAGCTTTATAGCACCAGAAGGAAAAATGGAAGGTGATTTAAGTTTAAAAAGGCAATATGAAATAGAAAAAGGTAGTTTATTAAGCTATCATGACGTTGATTTAGTTTCAAACGATGCCCTATTACAGAAATATCTTGATAGCAATAACGATTCAAGAATGAAAAGCATAGTTTCTACAATACAAAAAGAACAAAATGATGTAATCAGAAAAAAATTATTTGACAATTTAATAATCCAAGGAGTTGCTGGTTCAGGAAAAACAACAGTAGCATTACATAGAATGGCTTATTTAGTATATAACTACCGAGATTCTATAAAACAAAGTCAATATTTAGTAATTGGACCAAATCCAGTTTTTCTTAAGTATATTAGTTCTGTATTACCCGAATTAGATGTAGCAAGTGTTAAACAAAGTACTTTTGAAGAATTTGCTCAAGATTACATTGGTGAAAAAATTAATATAAATTCTTCGGATAAAAAAGTAGCAAAAAGTATTGCTGGAAAAATTGATAATGATATAGACAAATTTAAGTCATCAATGAGTTATAAAAATATGCTAGATCAATTTTTAAAAATTTATTATTATAGTTTAACTTCTAAAGACTTAGAATTAGATGATTTTATTGTGCTTAAGGCTAACGATATAAAGCAAATTTTTGACAGCACTTTTACAGATAATATAAGTCTTGCATCTAGAGTAGATTTAACTATCGAAAAATTAACTAGAGTTATTGAAAATAATATGGATTTATTAATTTCTAATTTTACAGATTATTCAGTAAAAAAATTTGATAGCGTTAAAGGTACAGAAGGACAAGATAAACTTAGAAAAAAATTAGCTAAAAGTAGAGAAGAACTTCACAAATTTTGTAGAAGTACCTTGCGAAAATATTTTTCAAAAGCAAAAATAGATGCTACTAAATTATATAAATTGTTTATAAGTTCTATTGAAAATTATAATATTTTCAAATATCCAAATTTAAAATTATTAAAGAAAGAAACCATGCAGAATATAAAAGAAGGACATTACGATTTTGAAGATTTAGCTGCATTAATATATTTACAACATTCTATATCTCCAAATGTGGATTACAATCAAATTAGACACGTAGTAGTAGATGAGGCACAAGATTTGGGAGAATTTAATTTCTATGTGTTAAAAGAAGCCTTGCCATCATCAACATTTAGTATTTTTGGAGATTTAGCACAATCTATTTATGATTATCGTGGTATCAACAATTGGAATATAGTAAATAACATTATGTTTGAGAATAAAGGAACAATTATAGACTTTAAGAAAAGTTATCGTACAACATCAGAAATAATGGAAGTAGCTGATGAAGTTGCAGAAAATATAGGAATGCTTCGTTCCAATCTAGTTGTTAGACACGGTAAAGACGTCGACTTTACTATGCTCGAGCAAAACGAAATACCTAGCTATATAGCCCAAAAAATCGAGGAATTTAAAAACAAAGGCTATAAAACTATTGCTGTAATTAGCAAAACGAACTTATTATCATGTTATATCAACGATGATTTAGCAGAATTGGGGATAAGAATACCAAATATTACTTTAAATGATGATTTGACAGATGAAAGATTTAAAATATGCACTATTTCTAATCAACTAGCAAAAGGATTAGAATTTGATGCAGTTATTATCAATAATGCGAGTGAAGATATCTATTCTTCATCTAATAATTTAGACATGAAACTTCTATATGTAGCAATAACTAGAGCTCTACATGAACTTGATATTGTTTATTCAGGGAATTTAACATTACCATTACAGTCATTTATTAAAAAAAAAGGTGATAATTTAAAATTATCTCTAAATTAAAAAAAAATTAGAAGGCGAAGATTAGTCACAAAATCTTTGTCTTTTTTTAAAAGTTTGAAATTCCATATCCATATATGACACTACTATCTATAGAATATTCTTTTTCTCTACAAATTTTATCACTAGAATTACCTTCAATAGTATAAAAGATGGTTTAATATTCCCGACATATTGTTTGATGAAATATTAGAATAACGCAAAATATATGAAAGGAATAGAAAGTGTAGAATTAATGATAAAAATAATCCATTTATTGATAGCATTATTAAAGAGGATAAGTATGATATTGATTGTACTGATATTAATATAGACGAATGCTTTAAAAAATATTTTAATCTATCTACTTATTAACAAGAAAATATTATTATGTTTTCTTGTTTTTATATAGAATAAATGCTAAAATATATTCATCTAATATTATTTAGTACCATTTAATTTTATTATGTATTATTTAAGGCTAAATGAGAAATTTGTGACCTTGATTCGTGTAAAGTTAAAAATAACCTATTTTTTTAAGTTTAATTTATTCTAGTTACACGAATTTAGTTTAGAATTACACGAATTTTTTGGTTGATAATAATCATAATAAATTTGAGAAAGGAGTAAAAAATGTTTAAATTAGTGTCAAAATATAAACCTAGCGGAGACCAACCACAAGCGATTGAAAAGTTAGTTAAAGGAATTAATGAGGGCAAGAAAGAACAAGTTTTACTGGGTGCTACTGGTACGGGTAAAACGTTTACGGTTGCTAATGTTATTAAGGAAGTGAATAAACCTACCCTTGTTTTAGCTCATAATAAAACTTTAGCAGGTCAACTTTATTCGGAATTAAAAGAGCTTTTTCCAAATAATCATGTAGAGTACTTTGTAAGTTATTACGATTATTACCAACCGGAAGCTTATGTTCCATCAAGTGATACTTATATTGAAAAAGATGCATCTATTAATGATGAAATTGATGAGTTAAGACATAGCGCTACTAGTGCTTTAATTAATTATAAAGATGTTATTGTGGTTGCTAGTGTATCTTGTATTTATGGTATTGGTGAGAAAGAAGAATATGAAAAATCCATGCTTATTTTAAATGTAGGGCAAAAAATAAAGAGAAATGATATTATTAATCATTTGGTTGATATGACTTATGAGAGAAATGATATTGATTTTCATCGGGGTACATTTAGAAGCCGAGGGGATATTATTGATGTTATTCCGGCAAATGAACATGCTCATGGAATTAGGATTGAACTTTTTGGTGATGAAATTGATAGAATTTGTACGTTTGACCCTGTAACCGGTGTGGTTGTTAGTGATAAAAAAACAATTACTATTTCTCCGGCTTCTCACTTTGTTACGAGCCCAGAAAAGTTAGAGGAAGCGATTAGAAGAATTCAAGCTGAACTTGATGAACGTCTTAAAGAGTTGAAAAGTGAAGGAAAGTTATTAGAAGAGCAAAGGCTTCGCGAGAGAACTAATTATGATATTGAAATGCTTAAGGAAACAGGTTTTTGTAATGGCGTTGAAAATTATTCAAGACACCTTGCTCTACGTGGTGCTGGGGAAACTCCTACTTGTTTGATTGATTTTTTTCCGAAAGATTTTTTACTAGTCGTAGATGAATCCCATGTTACTTTGCCACAAGTTAGAGGTATGTATAATGGTGATAGAATGCGAAAGCAAACTTTGGTGGATTATGGATTTCGTCTTCCTAGTGCTCTTGATAATAGGCCTTTAAACTTCCAGGAATTTGAAAGCAAAATTAATCAAGCTATCTATGTTTCAGCTACTCCTGGTGATTATGAACTTGAACACACTCATGGTGAATACGTTGAACAAATTATTCGTCCAACTGGTTTACTTGACCCTACAATTGAAGTCAAACCAACCGAAGGACAAATCGATGATATTATTTCCGAAATACGCTTGCGAATTGAAAAAAATGAACGAGTTTTAATTACAACGCTTACCATTCGGATGAGTGAAGAATTAACCAATTATTTAAAAGAAATGGGCATTAAAGTAGCTTATTTGCATAGTGAAATAAAAACACTGGAACGTCTTAAAATTATTCGTGAACTAAGACTTGGGGTTTATGATTGTGTTGTTGGTATCAACTTGCTTCGAGAAGGACTTGATATCCCAGAAGTTAGTTTGATTTGTATTTTGGATGCTGATAAACAAGGATTCTTACGTAGTGAGCGAAGTCTTATTCAAACGATTGGCCGTTGTGCTAGAAATCAAAATGGTCATGTTATCATGTATGCTGATACAATGAGTGAAGCGATGGATGCCGCCATTAAAGAAACAGCACGTCGTCGGGAAATACAAGAGCAATATAACACAGAACATCATATTATTCCTAAAACAATTTCCAAAGAAATTAAAGAAGTTGTTTCTAATGAAATTGAGAATAAAGCTCAAAAACCTAAGATGAGTAAGAAAGAAAAAGAAAATATCTTAGCAACTTTAGAAGAGGAAATGAAAGAGGCTGCTCGTAATCTTGATTTTGAACGAGCTATGGAACTTCGTGATATCTTACTTGAAATGAAAAGCAATTAAAAAACTCCAAAATATTAATTGGAGTTCTTTTTTTTGGTTCTAATAAGTTCGTTATTACTTATTATGTTTTGAACTATTTTATTTTCATCTAAATCTTTAATATCAGCACCATTTATTTGAATAAAATTTTTAAATGCATTAACAGCTTCTAATAGATCTTCGTCATAAAAATAACAAGATATATCACCTGATATGTTGTATGCATTAATTTTTTCTTCTCCTAATGCGGGTGTATGGCCAAAAATATTTGGTTTCACTAAAGTATCATAATGATAATCTGTTAAAACAATTAAAGATGTTTGTTGACTTACTATTTTGTTGGTTATTAATCCTACTTCATAAGCACGATATACTAATTCATTATCAAGTTTATCTACTACATCTTTTTTAGCAATAATTAATACTTTGCCATCAACAGGTATTTTTTCTCTATCACCATGAGTTGTCTCAAAAGTTACTTCATCTTCTATATGAAGTAAAACTTGGGAATATTTTTGTTCTTCTTTATTTACTAATTTAAGTATTACTCTAATTGTTTTTTCATAATCATTAAGGTAATCTTGCGTATATTCGTATTTTTCATTTATATGTCTTAGATTTGATTTAAAATAAAATAAAAATCGTTGCGCTATATTTGCTTTTTTTCTGATTTCTTCTGCTATTTGTTTTCTTCCTAAAGTTGTTTGTTTATATTGTTCTTCTAAAGTTATAATTTCTTGATAAACTTTTGCTAATCCAAATATATCTTCTTGGGTTAATTGTTTTATTTTTTTGATATCGTCGACATTAACATTGTCTTTTTTTAAAAATTCCATCAAACTTAGCATTTAAAGCCTTCTTTCGTTATAATTTTTATTCACCAAACATTTCAAATATTTCACTTAAGAATGATTCTCTTTTGTGAGGTTTATTTTCTTTATTTAATTTTTGATTATTTTTTTCTATTTCTTCTATTCTTGTTTCTTCTTTTTCTGTTAATTTTTCTAGTTCACCGCGGTCAAGCCATATGCCTCGACATTCTGGGCAATAATCTATTTCAATTCCTTTCTTTTCAGTCATTAATAAGGTTACATCTTTACATACTGGACATTTCATATTTTTTCCTCCTTATTAATATTATATCAATAATGATTAAAAGAACGCAATCATTTTTTATTTATAAAGAAGTGATTGAAAACATAAGCGATGAGTTTATTAAAGAGGCGACAACCAACATTGAAAATTAAGAATAATATTCCTTTTAAATAAAATATTTTTAATAGTAATTTCATAAATATAAATTTTAATTTTAGTTTTAAAATGCTTCTTTTGTATATACTATTATTCTTTTGGCTTATCGCTTTCGCACATATTTTTCCTGTATAAAGTCCATATCTTAAACCTGATAATGTTAAGGGGTCACAGGCACCAACAGCATCACCAACATAATAAATATTTTTATTTATTAAGCCCTTTCTTATCCCTATTGGTGTATATGCTCCTTTAACATTCTTTGTATTTCCTTCTATATTTAATTTTTTTAAATATTGTTTAAAAATTTTATTATAATTTAATTTTGGATTATAAACATCCGTTAGGCCTATATTTGTAGTTCCTTTATAAGTACTTACCCAACCATAGCCATGCTTTGTTACTCCAAAATGAATTTCAATGCTATCTGGTCTGTTTGTTTTTTCTATTAATTGCATCGCTATATTTCTCTTTTTGTTTTTTTGATATTTACTTCCATAACCAGTTGTTCCATCTGCAAAAATAAGATAATCATAAGTGTAAGTATCTTGTGTGTTTATTTTTATCCAATTTTTATTCATATTATGACGAATAATATTGGTATTTTCTAATATTACAATTCCTTTTTTCTTGGCTAACTTATAAAACTCATAATCTAGTTCTATTCTATCGATATTTTTGTTAGTAAATAAAAACTTATTCACAATTTTTTGTTTTTCTTCGTATTTATAGAATATTTTGAAATCTTTGATTAAACTATAATGACACTTGTTGATATTTAATCCTAAAGATTCATACTCTTTTTTAGTTTTATTTGTAATATATCCAGCACAACACTTGTATCTGGGAAATTCTTTTTGTTCTATGACTAAGGTATCTTTTATGCCATTTTTTAAAAGATTTAAAGCAGTGGCTAAGCCTGATGGTCCAGCGCCAATAATAATTACTTCATAGTGTTTGTTCATATAAATACACCTTGTTTTATATTATATCATCTATATCTTTATTTAATAAAAAAAACATATATGACTTTACACATATATTATTTTAAAAATCCTTTAATAATGACTTCTTCGGCTTCTTTTTCGTTTAAGCCTAAAGTCATTAATTTTTTTAGTTGTTCGCCGGCAATTTTACCTATTGCTGCTTCATGAATTAGATTAGCATCAATATTTTTGGCGTAAATCTCAGGAATTGCTTTTACACAACCTTTATCTTTAATAATCGCATCACATTCCACATGGGCATAGCATTTGGTATTGCCAGTAATATTTGAGGTAAATTCTTGATAAGATGAACCTTCAGCTACACTTCTACTTGTGACATGAACACTTGAATTTTCACCATTTAGTTCAACAATAAATTCTGTTTTGGCAGTTTGTTTATCTGTTGTTAGAATTTTTTCGGATATTTCAAGAGTGGTATTGCTATCAAGATAAGCTTTGGTAATGCGTATTGTGTCATCTACTCCTTTTATTTGGATGCTATCCATTGTCATAGAGGAATTATCTTTCATGTATATTTCAGTTGTCGGATTTAGGGTCTTTTTCCCTTTACCTTTTCCCTCACCATAGTGCTTTTCGACATATTTTACTTTAGCACCTTCATCTAAATAAAAGCGATGAATACCATCATGTTCTGAATCTTTGTGTTCATCATTATGGATTCCACAGCCGGCAAAAATTATAACGTTGGCATTTTTACCGATATGAAAATCATTATAGACGACATCAGTTAAACCACTTTCAGTAATAATAACCGGTATGTGAACAATACCAAAAAGAGTATTTTCTTTGACATAAATATCAATGCCACTTTTATCTTCTTTGGTTACAATACTAATATAATCATTTACTTTTCTTTCAATACTTTCACCATTTTTTCTGATGTTATATACTTCGGCATTCTCATTAAATGTTTCGCTAATTTCACTTAATAATTCTTTATCTGTATTATTCATGGCTACCTCCTTTTGGACAATCTCTAGATAAAATGCTTGCTAACATCGTATCTTTGCATCCTACTTCTTTAATTTGCCCTGCTTCTAATAAAATGATAGCATCGGCGATAGATAGTATTCTTTCTTGATGAGAAATCACAATGGTTGTTCCTTTTTTCTTCAGTCCAATTTCTTTAAATATTCCTGTTAAATATTTAAAACTCCATAAATCAATTCCGGCTTCTGGTTCATCAAAGATGGATATATTGGGATTTCTTGCAATTACACTTGCTATTTCTATTCTTTTTAATTCACCACCAGATAAAGAATTGTTCAGTTCTCTATCAATGTATTCATTCGCGCATAATCCTACTTTGGATAAAATATCACAAGCTTCTTTTTTTTCTACCGCTTTTCCCGTAGCTATTTTAAGCAAATCATATACCGTTAATCCTTTAAAAGTTACTGGAGTCTGAAAAGCAAAACCAATTCCTAACTTAGCACGTTCATCTACACTTAAATTCGTGATATCTTTCCCATTATAAAGGATAGTTCCACTATCGGGAGTATTAAGTCCCATAATAATTTTAGCAAGGGTTGATTTGCCACTGCCATTAGGCCCTGTTATACAATAGAATTTATTATCATCTAATGTTAAATTTATATTATTTAAGATAATTTTGTTATCTCTTTTAAAACTAATGTTTTTTAATTCTAACATGTTTCCTCCTATCCTAAAGCTACATCTAAAATCATCATTAAAACAAAACCAAATGTAACTCCTATTACGGTTAAATTTGAGTGATCACCACTTTTGGAATCTGGTATTAATTCTTCTACCACAACATAAATCATGGCACCGGCGGCAAAAGCAAGTAAGTATGGTAAAATTGGTGCAATGATAGATGCTAAAAGGATTGTTAGTATAGCTCCAATCGGTTCTACTATTCCTGATGCTACACCATATAAAAAGGCTTTATTTTTGCTTTTTCCTTCTGCTTTTAATGGCAAAGAAATGATAGCACCTTCAGGAAAATTTTGAATAGCTATCCCTATACTTAAAGCTATGGCTCCTGACAAAGTTACAATGCTATTTTCAGCTAGAACACCGGCAAAGACAACTCCTACAGCCATACCTTCCGGAACGTTATGTAATGTAACCGCCAAAACCAGTTTCGTTATCTTTGAAAGCTTACTCTTAGGTCCTTCTGATACACTAGCATCTTTATGTAAATGTGGTACAACATAATCTAATAGTAATAAAAATAATACTCCTAGAATGAAACCTAATGCTGCCGGTAACCAAGATATTACGCCTTCACTTTCTGCCATGTCTATTGATGGGATTAAAAGCGACCAAATGGAGGCTGCAATCATGACTCCGGAAGCAAATCCAAGCAATAATTTTTCTAATCTATTATTTAATTTATCTTTGATGAGATAAACACATGCTGCGCCTAAACTCGTTCCTAAAAAAGGGATCAAAATACCAAGTGCTATATTCATGAAAATCACTCCATTAAACCCTAAATTAATTATATTATTCCCCTCTTTAATTGTCAAGAATATCGATTTTTATTGGAATTTAACTAAGTTAGTGTTATAATTAGCTTTAGTCAAGGTTTATAGGAGGTGGAGAATTGAAAACTTATAAAGCTAATTTACCAAAGGGTGTTAAGAAAACTTTTGCTAGAAAAAAAGGAGTTAAAGTTAGACTTATTAATAAAAATTTAAAGAAAAATAAATAAGCTTTTGAACTTATTTATTTTTTTTGAGTAAGTCTATAAAATAGTTACATAAGTTGTCATTGCGAGCAAGAATAGGGCCAATAATAGAGGTAGCATAAAAATTTTTATATTTAAAGCCTTCCATTAAAGTTTTGTTATTTCCTACTCCTTCATTTATATTAAATAATATATCTTTTGTCGTACTAATTAAATATTCTGTATTTTGGAATCCTTTCATATTTCCTTTACATAAAGAAGTTGTGGCATCTACATCATGAACTTCTCTTTTTTCACAATATTCTACATCATATTTATTTAAAAATGTAAAGATACTGATGGCATTTCCGGTTGCAAGTAGAATTTTGTCATTTTCAATATAATTTTCTAGTTCTTCTTTATATGGTAACAAACGTTTTTTTACATCTTCTAAATATCTTTTACGTCCACTGCCAATATAAATGAAATCATATTTAGAAAATTCTAGCTTGTCTTCCTTATCAATTAAAACTACTTTATACTTTATATTTTCTTTATCTAAATAGTAAGTCAAAGCTTTTATATTGCCATTTTCACCATATAAAGCTAATTCATAAGGATAAAGATGAGCGATTGTTATCATAATACATCCTCCTTAAAAGTACTTTCAAAGGGTTCCATATAATCAAAATTCAAAATACCATAAACTTTTTTTGCTTCACTTTTTTCAATCTTTTCTTTTATTTCTGATAAAGAGCTAGCCATAACAATTTTTTCTTCAGGAATTCTCGATAGTAACAAACGCTTTTTGATGTTTTCCTTATCTATTCCTACGGCATATATTTTATTTAATGAATCGTTATTCAAAAGTTCAAATTCTATATCGTATAACCATGATACATCAAAGTGATTGTATCTTCTACTAATTTCTTTCCAACCTATGACAACATCTTTTAAATCTTCATCTAAATAAGTTTTATACACACAAGCATTGTAAGTTGTTGCGTTTTCAGCTTTGCAATTTAGAGCTTTATAATGTTTGTTATTTTTAATAAATTCAATATTTTTATTATGGTTGTGATTGTTTATGCCATCAACAATTTTATTTTCTTCTAAACCTATTACCTCACTCAAGAAAGTATAGCTTACTAAAGTATTATAGGCTTGATGAAGCATATCACCACCAATACTTACTTCTTTATCATTTATTTTAATAGTACCATCCTCTAAATCCAAGTGTTCACCAATTACATCCGGTTTTTCCCACTTAAAATCACAATTCGGGCAATTATATTTACCAATTGTTTCAAAATTATAATAGTCATATTTTAATTTAGTTCCACATTTGGGGCAATAGTAAGTATTTAGGTTTTCAAATATTTGTTTCTTATAAGAATATTTGTTTTCTAAAATGCCGTAGTGAATGTTGTTATTGGGAAAATCTAATTCGAAATTTCTTAAGAAAGGTTCATCCATGGTTGTAATTATAGTCGTATCTTTGGGTAAATTCTTTTCTATTTCGCCTAAAATTATATCAACATTATACTGGCGTGGAGGCTGGTCTTTCGTTAAGTTTGTTACAATTAAATAATTAGGGTTAATCTCTTTAAATACTTCTTTTGTATATCTTTCATCTACTTCCAGTATTAATACATCTCTTTTTATTTTACCAAAAAGATTACAATTTCTAATGCAGGCAGTGGTAACACCATATTTTAAATTGGAACCAGCTTCATTAAAACAAATGCTATAGCCATTATCTTTTAGTACATCAGCGATTAATTTAGCAGTACTTCCTTTTCCGGAAGAGCCAGTGACAATTAACCTAATTTCAGGATATTTTAGTTTGCTTAAAATTTTTTTATCTACTTTTAAGGCTAATTTGCCTGGCAAGGAACTTCCCCGATGAAGGATTTTTCCTGCGATTAATGTTAATTTTCCAGTTATTATACTTATCACTTTCATATGCTCACCTATTTTTCTTATTTATAATAAATTCAACCATTATATAATCACTTTTTCGTTTTATAAATTTTTATAGAGCGAAAAATTAAAGAATTTCGTTCTATATTTTTTTTTCAAACGATTTTTTTTGTTTTTTCGTTTTATAAATTATTCAGACAAAAATATTTCAACATATTCAGAAAATACAAAAATCTGATTTCTACTATAACCTGTAGTTTCTCTAATTATATTAGCTGATTTTAGTCCGTTTATAACACCATTAACAGTTGATTCAGGCATCTCTAGCGCTTCAGATATTTTTTTACGTGTTGAATATGGTTCATCGTAAAAATAATCCATTATTTTTTTGGCATTGTCATATTTTACTTTTAAGTCTGTTATCTGATTATCGATTTTTTTAGTAAGTTCAACCACTTTTTTGAATTTTTCTTTGGCAATTTTAGCTGTTTCTATTATGCCCTCTAAAAAAAACTTTAACCATCCAATCATATCATTTTTAACTCGAACATCATTTAATTTTTGATAATATAAATCTCTATTTTTTTCAAAAAAATATGATATATACAAACATGGATTATCTAAATACTTCTTATTTTGTAAATACAAAGGAATTAATAATCTACCAATTCTTCCATTACCATCTAAAAATGGATGAATTGTTTCAAATTGATAATGAATTATAGCAATTTTTATTAAAATCGGTGTATCAATTTCGTCATTATTAATAAATAATTCTAAATCTTTTAAACAATCGGCTAAGTCCCTCTACTAGCGGAGGTACATAAGCTGCAGTGGATGGCATTGTTCCACCAATCCAATTTTGGGATGTTCTAAATTCGCCTGGGGTTTTTTTCTCACCTCTGACACCATTTAATAATATTCTATGTATATCTCTAATCAATCGGTTACATACTGGAAACCCATCATTAATTCTAGCAATACCATAATTTGTTGCTTTAATATAATTTTGAACTTCTTCCCAATCATCTCTTTTTTCAGGATTTATATCTTGTAAATCAGACAAATCTTCTTCAATCGTAGTTTTAGAACCTTCAATTTTACTAGATTTATTTGCTTCAATTCTGACATGCATTTTGATGTATAAGTCAACATTAGGAAGTAATAATGAATATGCATTTAGTTCGCCAATTTGTCTATTTGCTTCTGCTAGTAAAGAATCTAGTTTTGTATCATCCCAACCCCAATTATAATTAATTGGACTTGGCAAAAAGGCTTTATAGCCATTTCCTTGTTTATATTCTCCTGACTTATATTTTTCTAATTTCATAATATACTTACTCCTAACTATGTAATTATTTTACCATTTTTCCCTATACTTTTAAATGTTTATTTGACACGAAATGTAAATTATAGTAGTATTTATTTATAAAGATAAAGGAAGTGAAGAAAATATGTGTGGAATTGTTGGAGTTGTTAGTAAAAGTAAAGTTGCTCACAAATTAATTAAAGGACTTAAAACATTAGAATATAGAGGGTATGACTCAGCAGGCATTGCTGTTTTACAAGACGAAAATATAACTGTTTTAAAAGACAAAGGCCAAATTGCTAACTTAGAAGCTATCATAGATTATGATTCTTTAACTGGCACTATTGGAATTGCTCATACGAGATGGGCTACTCATGGTGTGCCATCAAAAGAAAATGCTCATCCTCATATGGATCAGAATAAACATTTTGCGGTTGTTCATAATGGCATTATTGAAAACTATTTAGAACTGAAGGATTTTTTAAAAAATAAGGGATTTTCTTTTTCGTCCCAAACAGATACGGAAGTTATTCCTGTTTTGATGGAATATTATTATCAAAAAACTGGCAATGTAATGGATGCATTTAAAGATACTTTAAATGATTTAAAAGGGAGTTATGCGATTCTTGTTATAACACCTCTAATTCCTAATACAATCCTTGTTGCTAAGAAAAATAGTCCATTAGTACTAGGTATTGGTAATGATGGCATTTATGCGGCAAGTGATATACCAGCGATTATAGAATATACAAAAGATTTTTATTTTCTTCTAGATGATGAAAAAGCTGTTATTGGTGATGATATTGTCTTTTATGATAAAAACTTTCAAAAAATAGATAAACAGAGCAAAACGATTGATTGGGAAATGGATGCTATCGATAAAAATGGTTTTGAAGATTACATGTTAAAAGAAATTCATGAGCAACCAGAAGCACTGAAAAATACTTTAAATGGTATTGTATCTTTAAATAATCCTATTAATTTTGTTAATTTTTCTTTAGATAAAAATTATTTAGAAAAATTAAAACAAATTTATATTGTTGCTTGTGGTACAGCAATGCATGCTGGTTTAGTCGGGAAATATGCGATTGAAAAATTATGTCGTATTCCCGTAAATGTAGAAGTTGCTAGCGAATTTCGTTATCAAGATCCAATACTCGATGAAAATACATTATGCATTTTTATTAGTCAATCTGGGGAAACTGCCGATACGATTGCTGCCTTAAAACTTGCTAGAGAAAGGAAAGCTAAAACTGTTGCGGTAACAAACGTTTTTGAATCATCAATTACCAGAGAAGCAGATCACACTTTATATACACACGCTGGGCCAGAAATTGCGGTTGCGTCTACCAAAGCATATATCTCTCAAGTAGGACTCGTTGTAGCATTAGCTATTTATATGAGTGAAATCCTTGATAAAAATACAGAACTTTGTCAAAACTTGAAAAAAGATTTAACGCTTTTACCTGATTTAATGAATCAAGTAATAAGTAATAATCAATATTATCAGGAAATTGCTAAAAAAATGGTTAAAGAAACAGACTTATTTTATATAGGTAGAGGTAATGATTACCATATAGCATTAGAAGGATCTCTTAAATTAAAGGAAATAAGCTATATTCATAGTGAAGCATATGCAGCCGGTGAGTTAAAACATGGTCCAATAGCATTAATAGAAAATGGTACTTTTGTAGTTGGTATTGTTACTGATCCAATTACTTCTGAAAAAACACTTAGTAACTTAGAGGAAGTAAAATCTAGAGGTGCTAATATTGTACTTGTTACAAATCAAGATATTAAAGAGGATAATGTAATTAATATTCCTAATAATAATTCTATCATTAGTCCTATTCTTGCTATTATACCTTTACAGTTTATTGCTTATTATATTGCTAAAGAAAAAGGTTTGGATGTTGACAAACCTCGAAACTTGGCTAAGTCAGTTACTGTAGAATAGAAAAAACGAACTAAAATTTAGTTCGTTTTTTCTGGTTTTATTATGCTTATACTACCAAGTATTGTAAGTGGAATTAATGCTGGCAAAAAGTATCTTGGAGCAACTTCCAAAAAAATGCTTGCTAATGTAAATCCACCAATAAATAAAATTAATATATTTAAAATAGTTGATAATTCTTTTTGTTTAGTTGCGTGTATTCCAAAGAGTAAATTTATTAAGATTAAAATATAGTAACCCAACATCGAAATAAAATTCAGTATATTTCCTTGGTTATGTTGAAATTCAATATCTAACATACTTGTTGCATTATTCCAACTATACCCTCCAATATCACTAGTCAAAAAGATAAACTTTTTTAACAAAAGGTTAATGTTTTTTATCCCATTATTTAAATAATTCTCAATTGCTAAATTTTGTAGATTATTTTGAATTTTATTTGCATCAAACGGTTCTTTTTCCATTTCCTCATTTAAGATTTTTGATCCTGTTGCTGACCAACTACCATTGGAATTTATATCTGAACCGCTAAATAGTGTAAAGCCTATTGATGTAGCCGCCTCATATCCGATTTCATGTTCTAAATAAATATTTGATATTTTTCCAACACCAATATAAAATACTAATATAATCACTGTACATATCATATTTAACATTCTGCTATTTGGTTTCTTTATAAAATATTCATAAATTAATACAATTAAAAATGCTATTATAAATATAATTGAAACTGGTCTAAATAGATTTGTAATGCCAAGAGATAATCCTATGAGAAGCGAATATAACAACTTAGTTTTCATAACATTTGCTTTAAAAAATTTAATAACTAAATAAATTGATATGGCTAAAAATGTATTAAAAGCTGTCCCGCCAAAAGCAAACATACACCATATTAAATTTATTGGATTATATAGCCATAAAATCGTTCCCAAATATGCAGCTTTTTTATCTGATATATTTTTTATTATTTTAAAGATAACATAAGCAGATATAAAATTTAAAATAATATTTGATATAATAACCACTGAATAGTTAATAGTAAAAATTTTAAGCAGTGTACCTAAAAACATAATGTATCCCCATAAATGAGGGAAAAGGGCTATGTATTTTGAAGCATATACGCCATCTGTAGCAAAATGTATTGCATTAGAATAGAACGTGGCATAATCTACATAAGGATCATTATAAGGTAGAAAAAGTAACATACCATATAATATTAAAGCTATTACTAAACTAGTTAAAAAGAACTTCTTATTTATTTGTTTATTTTTTTTAAATAGAAATAGGTTAATTAAAAAGACAATTACAATTGCTAATAGAAAATATATAAAATAAATGTATCTGCCTACATTAATAATATTAATTATAATTCCAATACATATACTTAGCATTAATATGATATACAATATTGATAATATTAAACAAAATCTTTCTTTTAAAAATTTCATGTCTTCACCTTTCTTTTATTTAGTATTTAATTATTTTATTCTTTTTAACTAAAAATTTGTTTTCAGCCAATTTTAACATTGGCATGTCCGATAAACTATCTGAATATGCTTTATTTACTTTTATTTTTGCATAGTTTTCATTTAATCTTTTAACTTTTTCTTCACCATAGCAATTATTACTTATAAACTTTCCAGTTTTTTTGTTTACTTTAGTAGCAATTACATCTTTTACCTTTAAATACTTTCCAATAGGTTCAATTAAAAAATCTGGTGATGCTGTGATTATAATATCATGATTATGTTCTTGTAACAAATACCATTTCTTTATTTTTCTTTTGTATTTATGCCAAAAACTTTCAATATGTGTATCAATGTCATCTATTTCCTTTAAAAAAGCAAAAAAAATTTCTTTCATTTCTTTTTTAGATATTTTTTTAGATTTATATTTCATAATAGCAATAATATCTTTGGGAATATATTTAATAATAGACCATTTTTTTATGAGTGAATATCGGAAAAAGTCTATACTTGAATCACCATTATAAATCGTTTTATCAAAATCATATAAATTATACATTTTATCACCTTAAAACATATAATGTTAAAAATATAGCAAACGCATATATTCCTACTAATAAAATCAAAATTTTGTCTTTTAATAGAACTTCTACTGGATCTCCTGAACTATTTGATTCTATATTTAAAGAGTATTTCATACAGATTAATAATACAATCGGAATAGTCCACATCATATAATCAGAACTTAGATCTTGACACCATAGAGAATAAAATATAATGGTCATACTTAAACACATGTACATATTTTTATCTAAAAATTCCTTGTTGTAATATTTCAAAACACTTCTTGTGTTATTTCCAATTTTCTCCTGTGCCATTAGCTCATTTCTTCTTTTTCCTAATCCTAAATAGAAAGAGATTGATAATACTGTTAAGAAAAGCCAGTTAGAAACCTCTACATTTATTAACGCTCCACCATATAGTACTCTTATTAAAAATCCTAACGCTAAAATAAATACATCTAATAAGGGAATATTTTTTAGGCCAAAACTATACATAATATTTATTAGTATATAAGTAATAATATAAATACTTATAAATTTATTAAATGTACTTAAATATGTTAAAATTAATACTGTTATTATCAATAATAGCATTGCCGTTATTAAAGCATTAGGTATTGATATAGTACCGGCAGCAATTGGTCTATTTTTCTTTGTTGGATGATTTTTATCTTTTTCTTTGTCTTTAATATCATTAATAATATAAATTATTGAAGATGCAAAAGAAAAGCTTATAAATCCTAAAATTGATAGTAATATATTAGTCACATTAATATTACGGCTAAATATAAGTGGTAAGAAAATTAGAAAGTTTTTAATCCAATGTTTTACTCTTATTAATTTTAAATATTTTCCCATTTTTTTCACCTACAATTCATAAATTAATAAAAATTTTTCAGCTGCATCCCATACATGCGTTGGTGATATATTATTTTTTTTAAACCCATTTAATAAATATGGCATTCTATTGTAATTGGCATAGGTGCCATTTTTCTCATAACTAAGGGGATAAAGGCTATCACAAATGTACAAAGTTACATTTTTTTTATTATAATGGTAATTTGCCCATCCCAAATAAGGGTAGTCTAAAGAGTCAGTTACTTCATTTACAATATTTTCACCATAAAACCATGTTAATTTAGTATAAGCATCATTTTCATCTGGAAGTTTCAAATCATTTTTTATCTCTAGTTTTTCTAATGCAAATTTTGCTATTGCTGTTGGATAATACGTTAATAATGCCCCATCTGTATATCCTATTAAATAATTAGAATTATTTTCATTTTTTATTTTGTCTATTTCCACCATTATTTCATTTAAAATCGAATTATCACTTTTTGTAACATATATTAAATATAATAATTCACCTAAATTATCTGCTTCTGGCATTTGGTTTTGATAATCATAAATAGAATCTATATTATCTACCCAATCTTTAATTAAAGATATATTATTTGTTTTTTCTAACACCATGGCTCCCATAAAAGCATCTCGATACCAACCGCCATCATATACTAAAATATTGGGTTTCATTATATTATTATCAATATTAAATAATATTTCTTGGTGTAATACTTTTAAAACTTCCGAATACTTATGATTTGGAAATTCTGGAAGATTAATTTTATCTTTAGATTCATATAAAATCACCTTTTTTTTATTTTTTTCTAGATATATTCCATTTTCATTTTCATATATAATGATTTTTTCGCCTTTACTGTTTTCTAATACAACTTTGTAATCATTAGGAACTACCATTTCTTTATTAATTTTTTCATTTAAAAGCTCTTCTCCACTAGCTATATCATATAACTTTCCTTGTGTATATAATAACTTTCTTCTATTTCCCATTCCAAAAAAGTAAATTTGATTTTCTAACTTATAAGCTTCTTGAATTGATAAGTCGTTTTTTAATTGAGTCATTTGCCCTAAATATTTATTATACTCTTCTTGATACTCTGGAAACACATAACTTTCAACTTTATAGCAAACAATGTTTGCTACTAGTAAATTTGCTAAGATTAAACATATAGCACCTATAAATAAAATGATTTTTTTATATTTGAATTTTAGCATCATTAATATTAATATAATTGGAAAAATGTATATATAGCCTATTATAGTTATAAAAGAATTAGTTGATGTTATGGAAGCAACTAAATTAAAGATTCTAATAGTTCCAAGTATATTGAATGCTAATTCCATTAAAAAAATAAAGATTAAGAATATATATAACTTTTTATTGATTGTTTTAATGCTACTTTTTATAAGATACCCAATTATTAATATAAGAACAAATTGATAATGGTTAATATATAAAAATGATTCACTATTTCCATAAAATAAATGTAAAATAAAATTAAATAAGAAAATAATAATTAAAAAATATACAAATTGATGTTCTTTTATTTTCTTTCTATTTACATATATAAATTTTATTGTTAATAAAATCAGTAATATTATAAGCAATACTATAAATAGTTTTTCAAATTTGTAAAATGTTGAAAAAGTTAATACATTTCTTCCTTCTATTATTGTAAAAACTATTCTAGGAGCAAAAAAGCTATATCCTAAAATGGTTTTTATTTGATTAATTATAGAATTAAAACTAAAAGGTTCTATGTATGTAAGTTCTTCAGAGGTTCCATTTAAAAAGCTATTTAAATTATCTTTAAAAAATAATCCTGAATTCGGAAAAAATACGGCTTGTAATTCAGATAACATTACCCCTAAACTAATAGGTATAATATTTAATATTAATAAGTTTTTTATTTTTTCGCTTTTCTTGCAATTTGGCATTTTCACACATAAATATATTGTTGCTAAAAAATAAACAAAGTAATTAGTGATTGTAATTCCTAGGGATACTACTCCTAACGCTAACAATAAAACCAGGTCTTTCTGACTCAATTTTTTCCCCGACTTTGAGTATGTAACATAAATTAATAATATTAAGAAAAATTGGGCAAAGGAATAGGTTTCAATCGTTGCACTAAATACTATTTGGCTAAAAGAAATAGCCATTATTGCTGTTAATAAATAACTTAATATTTTATTATTGGTAATTTTATCTAGTAAATTATTTATCATTCCTATTGAAATTCCATTTAAAATACTTTGTAGAAAAATAATACTTATTAATTTATTTGTTAATATTAGTGATAAAAAATAAATTATGGGCTGGAAAAAAATAATAAATAGAGGATGAACAATAGTCCTATAATGATTTTCTATTCGGAATGACAAATCTATTATAACTCGTGGTGTATCAGCACCAAAAAACAAATTTTCAAAACTAGTTGAATCTTGAAAATATGAGAATACACATCCTAATGTAAAATATATGATAAATGCTATAGATGATGTTATAATCAATTTTTTTGTTGATGGTTTCATAGTTATTCTCCTTCGCCTTTTATTATAAATATTTATTTAAAATTATATCTACTATATATTTGCTGGCATAGCCATCTCCATATGGGTTCATAGCTTTGGCCATTTTATCATATTCCTCTTTATTTGTTAATAATAATTTTGTTTCTTCATAAATTTTATTTGTATCAGTACCTACAAGTTTTAATGTTCCGGCTTCAATTCCTTCTGGACGTTCAGTTGTATCACGTAGTACTAATACCGGTTTACCTAATGATGGTGCTTCTTCTTGAACTCCACCACTATCAGTTAGAATGAGATATGCTTTATTTTGAAAGTTGTGAAAATCAAACACTTCTAATGGTTCAATCATTTTTACTTTATTACAATTTCCTAATATTGCAGTTGCTATCTCTCTAACTTTTGGATTCATATGGATGGGATAAACTACTCTTACATCATCAAATTCATCAACAATTTTTTTATAGCAGTAAATATATGACGCATTGGCTCTCCAAAATTTTCTCTGCGATGAGCTGTTAGCAAGATCATTCTATTATTTCCTACCCAATCAAAAACTGGATGATAATAGTCTTGGATAACAGTTGTTTTCATTGCATCAATAACAGTATTACCTGTAACATAAATTGTATCTTCTTTTTTATTATCATTTAATAAATTTTGTTTACTAAGCTCTGTAGGGGCAAAGTTCATGTCGGCTAAGCAAGACACCATTTGTCTATTCATTTCCTCTGGATATGGTGAATATTTATTGTAAGTTCTTAATCCAGCTTCAACATGACCTATATCTACTTGATTATAGAAAGCTGCTAGAGCGCCAGCAAAAGTTGTTGTTGTATCCCCATGCACCAGAACTATATTAGGTTGAACTTCTTTTATAACACTCTCTAACTCTACTAAAGCTCTAGTTGTAATATCTGCGAGGGTTTGCCCTTGTTTCATGATGTTTAAATCATAGTCCGGTACAATTTTAAATGTCTCTAAAACTTGATCTAACATTTCTCGATGTTGAGCTGTTACGCAGACAATACACTCTATTTTTTTTCTACTTTTTAACTCTAGAACTAATGGTGCCATTTTTATTGCTTCGGGCCTAGTTCCAAAAATTACCATTACTTTAATCATTTAGCCTCCTGCTATATTTGTTTCCATAAGAATCGTAAGTTATTTTTTAAAAATCTTTTAATTCTTTTTGGCTCTGTAAGGATACGATATAGCCATTCTAAATTTAATTTAATAAATATTTTAGGAGCTCTTTTTTTTCTTCCACTTAGTACATCAAAAGTTCCTCCTACGCCCATAAAAATCCCTTTTTCAACTTTATCAAAAATATCATTTATGAATAATTCTTGATCAGGTATTCCTAAGGCAACTAAGCATACATCTGGTTTTAATTTTAATATATCTTTTTTTACTTTTTCTCTATCTTTATTATAACCATCGCTTGTTTTAACTATTTTAAGCTCTGGAAAATCTTTTTCTAGTTTTTTTCTTAAGCTTTCCACTACATCCTTTTTAGCCCCAAAAAGATATAATGTTTTTTTATGTTTATTTGCAAGTTCAAATAATGATTTGGATAAATCGCAGCCTGTAATTCTTTCTTTTACATTTAGTCCTTTTTTTTGACATGCTTTTACTATAGAAATACCATCGGGGACTTTTAAAGCTTTTTCATTTAGTAGAATTTCTTTTATTACATTATTCTTTTGAGATAACATTATTGTTTCTGGATTGGCTGTTACTATAAAACATTTTTCATTATTTATCATTTTCTTTTCTATTTCTTTAACAACGGCATCATAATTTTTTGTCGTAATATTTTCTAATTCTTTAGTTAATAAATTATTTTTACTTAGCTGGGTTAATTTAATCCATAAAAGAATCATTATAATGGCTAACACTATAGAAAATTGAGTATATATATATGTTGCTCCCGCATAAAAACTAATAAAGAAAAACATACAAAATCCTTCGGCGAGCATCAAAGTTTCTATATTTAATTTTTTAATATTTTTGATACAAGTCACAATCGTTTTTATTAGCAGTATCCATAATATACCTGTAAATAATATAAATCCTATTATTCCAAAAGAGTATAATGGCATAATAATATCTCTTTCCATTGATAAATAGTTTGGCTGATTTAAATATCCAAGGCCTAATAATTTAAAAGGTAAACTAGCATATCCAAATTTATAATGCATAAAATATAATTGCCTATTTCTGTTATCTGATGAATGAAGTTCGCCACTGTTATATAACTCATTTAATTTTTCTAGGCTTTTCAAAGTCCATTCTTCATATTCTAGCGCGATTTCTTTCCTGTTATTGTTTCCTGAATTACTACTGTTACCTGTATTTTCTTTATCGTTATCAGCTACTGATTGTATATTTTCTTTGTTTTTATCAACTGTTACTTGCATATTTTCGGTGTATTGTTTAATGTCTTCCTCTTGAGATTCTGTATTTGCTACTGTATTATTAATTTCGGTATTCTTGTATACTGGTAACTGTTTATATAAAACTACTACTCCTATGATAATAATTAATGATAGACTAATTTCTGATATCTTTATTACTGTTTTTTTATTGATTATTTTTATAAATATATTAACAAGAATATATATAGAAAATACAATTATTATTATATAATATGGAACTTTGGTTCCGATTAGCAAAAACGGAAGCAGCCCAACTATTATCATTATCGCTTTTATAAAAAAATTAATTTTTAATTTAAATAAGTTATAAAAATAAAACGGAGATGCTATACATAATAAATGTCCATATATTTGTCCAGAATAATTCCAACCTCTAAAGCCTAATTTAGTAGAATCAGAAAATTCGTATGTTAGCCATGATGTTTTGGTAATAATGGCTAATAGATATAGTATTATATACAATGAAACACTTATTATTAAAGCTTGTCCTAATTTTTTGTAAAAATAATCTTTATCGTCAATATTCGAATATATATTTTTTAAAGTCAAAAAAATTGTTATAAAATAAATTATGTTTATTATAAATCTGAACTCATGAAGGATTGTTAATGGATTAGTAAAAATTAAATATAATAATATAGAATGTAAAACAATAAAAGCTGCTACTAAAAGGTAATATAAAAATTGCCTTTTTTTATGATTATATTTTATAAAAAAAAATGTATATAAAAACCCTCCAAAAACAAATATTGGTTTAAAATAGGTTATTATATTTATTGGAATATAATCATAATTATATAAATTTGAAATAATATCGCATAATGGTTGAATGATTATAAATGCTAAATATAACTTTAAAAACATTAACGTTTTTTTATTTTGCTTCGTATTCAAACAAATCCCTCACTTCTTTAAATAGATTATCATACTTTAATTTAAAATTCATTACTTTTTTATTAATTTTGTCAAAATTTGTTTTATTTAACATAAAAATCATTTCATTTGCCAATGATTTAGCATTATGATTACATATTATCCCATAATTATTATTTGCAATTATTTTTTCAACAACTGATATTTTGGTACTTATAATCGGTTTTTTTAAAATTAATGCTTCTAAAATTACCAAAGACTGTCCTTCATAATCACTGGATAATACAAAGCAATCTGCACTTGCTATAAATGGATAGGGATTTTCTTGAATTCCCCACAAGATAACTTCTGATTCTAGTCCTAGCTCTTTTATTTTTTGTGATATTTTTATATAATTTTCGCCATTTCCTACTAGCCACATTTGAAACTTAAATCCTTGATCTTTTAGAATTTTGCATGCGTCAATAAGTAAGTCATGCCTTTTTTCGTTTCGCATTCTAGAAACATTTACAAATGTAAATGCCTTTTTATCAATTGTTTTCTTTTTAGATAGTTCGATTATTTCGTTAGCATTGATAATATTAGAAATTACTTTTGTCTTATTTTCAGATATATCATATTTACTTAAAAAACTCTTTTTTATATCATTTGATACAAAAACTATTTCATCTACTTTTTTATATGAATCTAATGCTTCTTGATAACTAATTCCAATATTATGTTTTGTAACATCAGTATGTATCCAAGCTATTTTTTTACAATTTTGATCTATTTCGGTTATTAAAGTTGCTAGTCTACCTTCAAGGTATGCAACTAAAAAATCATACTTTTTATTGCAGATTTTATTAATTTCTTTCTTCCGATAAGATTTAATATATTTAAATTTTGCATACATATATTTAGAGCGTTTAATTTCAAAAATTTCTATATCTGAAGGTAATTTTTTTATTAATGTGCCTTTTTTTTCATATAAGTATAAGTCTATTTTATAATCTTGATGTAAAAAATTAATTATATTAACTAATGATTTTTCTGCACCACCGATTTCCAAATTATAGCCAAAAAAAGCAATTGATTTCATATAAACCTCCATTATTTTATTTTACTAATAATCCAAGTTGGTAAATATACAAGTAATATTTTAAATTTACTTGGATGTTCTTTTAGTATTTGTTTAAATTTCTTTTTACCATAAATACTAAATAAAACATATCCATATACATTATATATTTTTTTATCTAAATTGTATAGTTCTTTAAAATATAATGCATTCCCTAGAGGGTTTGACTTTACAAGTTTAAAATAATTACTTGTATATCCATCAGGTAAATATTCTGCATAACGTATTACATTAGATTTGTATTTAAACTTATATTTTAGTGATATCCTATTGTTGATTAATGCTTCCGGAATGAATTTTTCACCACTAATAATTGGCATTGGATATTGTTTAGCAATATTAGATTTTATTACTTGTAATTTATCTCCCTGTACTTTGTATTTGTGATAAATATCAAAATAAGTATCAATTACATTGTTTGGTAAAGACGTGCCAATTATTTTTTCTTTATTATATGTGTACGCAACATTATAAACCAATCCAGCAACATTTTCATTGTTCTTTATTTCCTTATAGTCTTGTAAAATAATCTCAACAGCATCTTTTGATAATAAGTCATCATCATCTAAACATAAAAGTAATTCTCCTGTTGATTTTTCAACTCCTAAATTATAAGCACTTGGTTTCCCACCATTTTCCTTTTTATAGTATTTAATATTCAACTCTTTTTTCTTTTGAAATTCTTTTACAACTTTATCAGTGTTATCTTTAGAGCCATCATTAATAATTATCCATTCAAAATTTTTATTTGTTTGATTTAGTAAACATTGATAAATATTGGATAATAACTTAGCTCTATTATACGTTGGGGTTATAATACTAATCATGATTCCTCCTATTTAAATATGTTTCGCCATTTCTTTATTATGGATGTGACTCTATATTTTTCGGCTTCTTTTTTAGCGTTTGTTCCAAATTCCTGAAGTTTTATCTTATCATTTATTAAACTATTGATTTTTTTGGCCATTTCTTCTTTATCTCTGTTCGCAATTAAATATCCAGTTTGTCCGTTTTTTACAATTTCTCTTGGCCCAGTTAAAATATCAAAAGATATAACTGGTAGACCGCAATCGTATGATTCTAATAGTACCATTGGAAAACATTCACTAATAGATGTCATAACATATATATCAGATTTTAACATATATTTTTCAACTTCATTTGAATTTACAAAGCCAGGCATTATAACACTATCTTCTAATTTTAAGTCTTTAATTCTTTTAGTTATTCGTTCTTTTTCTTCCCCATCACCTAAAAGGTATAATTTTAAATCTTCATTTTTCTTTTTGGCTAAATAAAATACATCTATTAAACTTATAAAATCTTTGATATAATTTAGGCGCCCTACAGATATAATTGAATTATTATTTAGTTTACTACACTCTTTAGTGGTACTATCTAAAATATTTTCGATCCTTTTGATAGCTACATCACTATTTTTAAACCACTTGTTATATAGAGATTCATGATATTTACTAATTACAATTATATAGCTTAAGTTTTTGTAACCTTTAGTGATTTCTTCTTTATACTTACTAGTTTCAATATAATTATGCTCTTGAGTTAGTTTAATTGCTTTTTTAGAACCATATTTACTTAATAATTTTCCATATTCGCATCTAGTTGAAAAATAAATATCACTATCATTTTTTTTAATTTCTTTTATTATTAAATGCTTCTTCAAAAATAAAATTTTAGCAGATTTTATTCCTTCCTTTAAAACTTTAATTACTTTTTTACTCTTAAGACTTTCTTTAAGCTCTTCTTTATTAGGCTTTCCGTTATATAAGTATTTTATATCAATTTTTGGGTTAATATAATATGCTGGTTTATCAGATAATTTATAGAATGAAATAATTTCAATTTTATAATAATCCGCTAAATAATTGGCCATTGTGATAGTTTGTTTTTCAACACCACCATATCCCAAATGAAGCATTAAAATTTTAATTTTTTTCATTTTTACCTCGTAATATTAACCCAGGAAAATAATAGAATGCAAGTTTTTTTAATTTTCTTTTTAAGGTATTATCAAGTAAATATCGATAAAGCTTTCTTTGTTTTATTTCAATAAATGCAATTTTTCTGTTTTTGCCTTTTAATGATTTTGCTTTATTTATTACTCCGTTTGCATAATAACTACTTAAATATGATCTTACTTTTTCATCTTTTATTTTTTGTATAATTGTTATGTTTTTATCATAATAATATAGTATGTCTTGAAACTTTTGATAAGCTTTTTTTTCATCATTTGTGGTCATAATACTATTCTCACGAATAATATAATTATAGCCAATATAATCTATACTGCTTATTTTTTTTGCTTTTGAAAGTATTATAGGGGTTAATCCATAATCTTCATGGCTTTTTCCTTTAGTGTATAAAAAATTATTTTTTTTCCAAAAATTGTAATTATAACAATATAACCATGCTGGTTCAAATAACTCATCTTTTAATAAAAGTGGCAATGCGGTTAATAAATCCAAATTATTAAAATTGGTTTTGAAACAATGTATTACTTCATCTTTTTTTATCATGTCTACGCCAAATTTAACTATGTCTACATTATTTTTCATTAACTCATTGTTTAACATTTCTAATAGTTGTACATTAACATAATCATCGCTATCTATAAATAATAAGTAATCTCCTGTAACATATTTTAAGCCATAATTTCTTGCATCTGAAAGTCCACCATTTTCTTTTTTATAATACCTAAATTTTGGCTTATTTTTTATAAAATTTGAGATTATTTTTTCAGATTTGTCAGGCGAACCATCATTTATAATAATTACTTCAAAATTCACATATGTTTGTCTTTCAATGCTTTTTAAGCACTTTTCTATATATTCTTCTACATTATAAACTGGTATTATAATACTAAACTTCATTATTCCTCCATATTTTCTATTATTTCTACAAAATTAAAATAATACTTTTTCTCATTATATTCTATACTTTGTTTATAAGCCTCTAGTCCTAGTTGCTTGCATAATTCGGGATTTTTGTATAATTTTATCATATTTTTATATAAAGAATTAATGAGATTTTTGTCTTTATTAATAAAAATTACTGCATCAGCAGTTGCATACTCAACATTACCGCCACTCTTGGTACTTATAATTGCTTTTTTATTTGCCATTGCTTCTATTAATGTTATTTGTGCTGCCTCTTCACATATTGAAGAAAATACACATATATCCATTATATCTAAATATCTATATAATTCATTATTGTCTACATAGCCTGTTATCTTAATTCGTTCATTTGAATCTTTAACTAAGTTGTTTATTTCTTCATTATAAGTTGAGGTTTCGTTAGTATTAAAATTATAAGAGCCAACAATCAATAACTTAATATTTTTTCCCTCTATTTTTAAATAGGCTTCTATTATTTCTTTTACCCCTTTTATAGGTATAATTCTACCATAATAACCTATTATGAAGTCTTCATCTTTAAAACCTAATTTATTTTTTAATTTTATTTTTTCACTTTCGGTAATATGTCTGTCAAAGCTTTTAAAGTTAATACAATTTTTTAAAATATAAATTTTTTTGATAGAAGATGTTTGCTTCCATTCTTTTTTGATAAAATCGCTTGGTACAATTACTGAATTAAATGTGGCATCAGTTCTTTTATCACTTCTACAATGACTATGTAAGTGTAAAATCATTTGTTCCTTCTTAAAATATTTTAAATAATGTGTAAACTTATCAAAAGCACCTGCTTCAATTATTATTTTATCAAACTTTTTTCTCTTTATTTTGTTTAAACATATCTCGTTATAAGTGTTTAGTTTTTTATCACTAACTTTATTTTTTAATTTTACTAATAGAGATAATAATATATAATGTAAATTCATTTTTATAAATACAAAGTCAGTATTTTTATATTTTTGAGCTTTTTGTTTAGCTTTTTTGTCATAAATAGAAATTATAGTTAGCTCTAGTTTTTTTTCTTTTTCATTTTGATCAGATAATAAATTTAGTAAAGTTTCAATTGCTCCTCCATTGACAGCAGGAACTGGTAAACCTTTAGGAACAATCATACATATTTTTTTCATTTGTTCTCCTTTAAAGTGTGTTTTTGTAGAAAATTTTCTTTAATCTTTTTAGACAATTATGGTTTCTTTTTTTTATTCTATATTTATTTAATATTTTGTCTTTAATAGATATCTTTGCTTCTTTTTTTTCTCTAACACTGAGATGTTCTCCACTATATTCTTTTAAAGGCATAAACCAGTCACTTTTTATTACGTTATATCTTTCTTTATGCGTTCTACTTATCATTAACAAAATAGTTTGATCGTCATCAATAAAACCGAATTCTATTAATTTTTGCATTGCTTCTTTGTTATCTATCCAAAATTGCTTTGCTAAGCCAGACGGAACAATGTACATAGCTCCCATTATATAAACATCATAAGATTGAATTATTTGAAATAGTGGCTTTTTATCATCGCCTTTTATACTAAATAAAGTTATTTTATCTTCTGGTAAATCCGTCTTCCACAAAAAATCAAATTCTTTTGGATTTGTATATAAATCCCCACCATGGTTAAAACCAAAGTCTATCCAAGCCAATTGCCCTTTTGCATACCCTTTTTCTACAGCATCCTTTAAGCACCAGCTTTTTAGTAACATTACATAGTCATACATTGCATTGTTATCTGCTGGATTATCCATATAACGATATAATAAAAAACTTGGACTATTAGAGATTGCTTCCATATCTTTATAGAGTTCTGGCTCAATCGATAAAAAATCATCTAAAATAACTATTTTCGTTTTATCAAATAATCCAAATTCTTTTCTAACTTCTTTTACTTTCTTTGCCATGATGTTATTTGTATAAACAACGATGTTATTTTGGATTCTTGCCCAAAATTTAAAATATTCTAAATATTGTTCGTTTGATCTTGAAAATTCACTAAATTCTTTCCTTCCTATGTCAAAAAACGCCGTTACTATTGTTAATTCTTTTTTCATATTTTTTCTCCTTTCAATTTTCATTATTTTTCTTTATTGACAGTTTTAATTTAATTATATTTACAATCATTTTTATTTCTTCCTTATTTAATAATATAAGTAGATTTATTAATAATCCTAATATTCCACAAGTAAATATACTAATTATAAGAGTTATCCAATTATTTATTGGTAAAAAAATTTTTACTAAGGCAAAGCATCCTATCATTAATAATGTTGATATTAAATATTTTCCAATTGTTGGAAAAAATGTTGATGATTTTACATTTAGACATTTAGTAGCATAAAATGGAACAATTAAAAATCCTTTAATAGCCCCAATGACAGCACTTCCACCAACTATTGCATAAGCACCTAAATTAGTGGTTTGAAGAAGTGCTAGTACCAGTACTATTGAAATAATTGAGCTTATTAAGGCCATTATAGCATTTGTTTTTACTTTATTTGTAATAGTAAATACATTATATAGAGGACTTATTAACCCACCCACAAAAATATTTATAAAAGTTATAATGCATAAGATAGTTAAAAACTTAGTTTCTATGTTTGGCATCCATAATGTACAGAAAGCTATTCCAAATACTATAATATAGGCAAAAGGTATGTTCCCAAAAATGCCGCTAATTTTCATTGATTTAATAATTTCTTCTTTGGTATTTTCATAATCATCGTGTGCATAGTATTCCAATGCTTGCGGTTGAAAGACTGTAACAATATTTGATATAATTGTATTGAATGCGGTGCTTGGTACCTTTGCTATTGCAACTATACCCATTGTAGAAGCGCCAACAAATATATTACTTATTAATAAATCTAATCCATCGGCAATTACATTTCCTAAATTGGTTATGGAATTCCATAATCCACTACTTAGTAATATTTTTATTTTCTTTATTGAGAAATACTTTTTCTTAATTTTTATATTGGGTAATAATTGCTTAGTATATTTGATATTAAAAATCAATATATAAATTGATGCAATTAAAGTTGCTATACCAACATAAAAAACTGCTGGTTTAAAAATTAAAAATAAGACTAATATTAAAATAAATTTTAATATTGTAGATTCCATATTCCTTAATGAAGACAAATATAATTTGTTTTTGCAGTAAGTAGCAACTGTAAACACTCCACCGATTAATGTTATGAAAAAGTTGATAAAGATTAATAAAAACAGCATTTTTACATCAAAGATCAATTCTGTTGGTATGTTGATAACTTGATCAAGATAAAGTATCAAAATTATCGAAGGAATCATTAGAACTGCTATGATTATTATGTTAGCAATTAGTACTGAACTAAAAAATTTATTAGCTGTTTTTTCTTTTCCTTTATGTATATTTAACGTTATAAATCTTGATGCCATTGAATTTATCGCTGTAGTAAAAATAGTTGCATAACTTATAAAATTATTAGCTAGAGAAATAAACCCGTATGCACTATCACCAATATAATCAACAATATATCGAGATAAGCAAAAATTTATGATAGTATTAATAACTAGTACTAATAATGTAGTTATTAAGTTTATGAACAACTGCTTATTTTTTGTCATTATTTCTTCTTTGCAAAATTATATGCACTTTTTAACATTTCCTCTAGCCCTAATTTTGCTTCCCAATTTAATTTTTCTTTAGCATAACTTGGATCTGCGTAACATATAGCAATATCTCCAGGCCGTCTCTTTACTATTTTATATGGAATTTCAACATTATTTACTTTTTCAAAAGTTTTAACTAAATCTAATACACTATATCCTTTTCCCGTTCCTAAATTATAATAATCAATACCTTTATGTTTTAGAATATAATCTAAACTATTTAAGTGTCCTTTAGCTAGATCTACTACATGAATATAGTCTCTTACTCCTGTTCCATCAGGAGTATCATAATCATTGCCAAATACATTTAAATATGGTAATTCTTTGTTTGCTACTTTTACAATGTATGGTACTAAATTATTTGGAATACCATTTGGTTCTTCTCCTATAAGACCACTTTCATGTGCTCCTACAGGATTAAAGTATCTTAAAATTGCTATACTCCAATCATTATCAGAAATATATAAATCTTTTAATATTCCTTCAATATATAATTTTGTAGCGCCATATGGATTCGTTACCGATAATCTACATTTTTCATCAATTGGTAGTCTTTCTGGGTCTCCATATACCGTTGCACTAGACGAAAATACAAATTTCTTGCAATTAAATTCTTGCATTACTTCTAATAATGATAAAGTAGTATCAAGATTATTACGATAATACATTAAAGGCTTGGCCACTGATTCTCCTACAGCTTTATAACCGGCAAAATGCATTACAGCTTCAATTTCATTTTCAGAAAATATTTTTCGCAATAGTTCTTTGTCGCAAACATCGCCTTCGTAAAATTTAAACTTTTTACCTGTTATTTTTTCAACGTTTTCAATAGCCTTTGGCTTTGAATTATAGAAATTATCTACTACGACAATTTCATATCCAGCGTCTAGTAATTCTACCGCTGCATGAGAGCCTATATATCCAGCTCCACCTGTTACTAATATTTTTTTCATTTTTTACCTTCTTTCTTTTTTCTATGATCAAATAATATATTAGTCTTTAATATTAAGAATAAGAAAAATACCATTAAAACTACATATAAAGCAATCGCTTGTTTATTATCACCTAAGACAAATAAAATTGAAGCAAGTGAGAATAAAGCATTAATAATGTAAATGATAATTACTGTTTTTCTAGTTGATGATGTCATTCTAAGTAGCTGATGGTGTAAATGCTCTTTATCTGGAGTTCCTATTGATTCGCCTTTTAATACTCTTCTAATAATTGCAAATAGCGTATCAAATATTGGAATTGTTAAAAGAATGATTGGAATAATAATTGATGTCATCGTTGCTACTTTATATCCCAATAAAGCAATTACAGCGATCATAAATCCTAAGAACATGCTTCCTGTATCCCCCATAAATATTTTTGCTGGAGGAAAATTGTGGACTAAGAATCCCATGGTACTTCCTATCATAATGACTGCTAAAATAACATCTAGTCCACCTAAGCTATTAAGAACAAAGCCAATTATGGCAATGGTGATAAAATAAATTGTACTAATTCCAGCTGCCAATCCATCTAGTCCGTCTATTAAATTAATAATGTTTATACAAGCTACTACAAATATAATTGATAAAATCATATTAACCCATGTAGGAAATTCGAATACCATTCCAAATAAAGTAATATTCGTAAAGTATAGTTCGCCATAGATAACTGCTATTATAGCAGCAATTATTTGAGCTAATAATTTATACCTTGCCTTTATGGGATTTATATCATCAACTATTCCCGTTATAATAATAAGAAAACCTGCTATTAATACACTTAACATTTGGGTTGATACAGTTCCATATAACATGTAGCCAATTATAAATGCTCCAAATATTGCTAAACCGCCTAATCTTGGCATTGGTTTTTTATGTACTTTTCTTTCGTTTGGTATATCCATTGCATTAACATGTACCGCGATTTTTTTCACAATTACGGTTAATAACATGCTTGCAATTAAAGTTATAAAAAATATATTAAAAATATTATAGCCATTTATTTCTAAATCCATTTTACCACCTATTTTTTTAATTATAACATATTTATTTTAAAGTTTAAACTTAATATAGAGTATATTTCGTATTTTTAGACTATTTTCTTAAATTTGTAGCCCAATAATAATTAACTTTAATAAATTCATCAATAGCATTTTGATAATTGCTACTTGATGAAGAAACATATTCTCCTTCTTCTTTATAATAAATTGGATTAATTACTTCTATTTGTTTTTTTAATTCACTAGTATATTTTAAATATTCATTTCCTTCATATCCAATATATTCAAATAATTCATTCATTAAATAGTTTGGACTAATTGTATCTAATTCACCAGTAAAATCCTTATCAAATATTTCTTTGGCACTATCATTTGCATGAATAACATAAGGAATACTATAATAGTTTTCAAAACCATCAACTGTTGATAAATCCATGGTTATTCCTAATTCTTCATATGCATTAGTGCCTTCACCCAAATAAGGATTATGATCACCAAAGAAAATTAAAATAGTTGGTTCATCGTAATTATCTAAATATTCAACTAATTCATATAGTGCTTCATTTGAGTCTTTTATTCCTCTTAAATAATTATTAATTGTATTATAGGTTTCAGATGAATAATCTTTATTTTCAATGTATGATTCTATTAAACTAGTACTTTCATATGGGCCATGATTTTGATAAGTAACTGAGAAGTTAAAGTAATATTCATTGTTTGCATTTGCTTCTTCTAGCCCTTTTATAATTTCTGAATATAATTCGTTGTCATTAGCAAAACTTGCCCATCCGTTATAACTCCAAAATTTATTTTCATAATTCCAGTAATTATCAAATCCTAAATTTGCATTTATTGTATTTCTGTTATAGAAAGCTCCATATATTGGATGCATTGCTTCAACTATGTATCCTTGTTCTTTAAAATATCTGGCATATGAATTTGTTTCTTTTCTAAATGATGGAAATTCATAGAAACCAGTTATGAAGTGTCTTTCTGTACTTACCGTTCCTCCGCCAAAAATATCTACTACTATGTTTCCATGTAATGAATTCTCTTCTATTTCGTGTAATTTCTCATAAACATCATCTGTAAATGTAATTGAATCAAATTTTGAAAAATCGTTATATGCTTCTAACATAATAGCAATTATGTTCACTTTCTTATCTTCTGGAATATCATCATATGTATATTCATTTAAAATTTCTTTTACTTCTTCTTCGTTATAACCTACCGGCTCATTATCTAAAATTTCTGTAGCACTATAAATAAAAGGATATATTAACCCTCTTATTTGCGATTGTCTAGTTGCTATCCAAATATTTATATTTTCTGTATTACCTACACTATTATAAATTTCAGCATTAGTATATATTTTTTGATAAGCAAAAAAACTAATTATTAGTAATAGTATTGTTATAGGAATTGAATATCTGTTTTTTAAATTTAATTTTTTATAATATTTTTTTAGTAATAATATAATTAAGAAGCACAATAAAATACAAACTATAGTATACCAACGAATTATTATGTCATATCTGCTTGTCATCAGTAATGCTTCTTTAAAAAGAGTAATATCTTCTATTTTAAATACATCATCACGATAATATAATTTTGTTTTATTAATGATTCCAATAATAAATACCAAAATGGATGTTAAAGAAAAAGAAGTCCATAATCTTTTTGTTGCAAATAATAAAACGAGTATAATTAATAAAATTGGAAGCAAATTTAATAGTAGTAATTTTATATCATTCAAATAGTTTCCAATCATAATGGTGTCTAGATATACTGTCGTAAAAGTAAATGAGATCAATAATAGCAATATACATAAAAATATAGGCATTAAATATCTAAATAATTTTTTTAGAGCAAAATTTATCTTGTTATTTTTATAGCTAATAAATAAAAAGCCTTTTTTTACATAAATATATTTTGATTTAAATAAATTTACATTTTTAAAAGTATTATAATAAGATTCTTGGTAATTCTCACTAGTTTTGTTAATTTGATTTGTATAGCTTATTAAATCCATTTCATAATTTTGATTTAGCTTTGGTGCAATTAATTTTTCTTTCTTCAAAAATGGTTTTACTATTAATTCGGGACTAGTAGAAAAAACAGTATTATTCATAGAAGATTGATCTATATACCATTCATTTATTTTTTTCTGATGTGTTTCTTTAAATTCTTTAATTATCATATCTATATTATTTAGCTTGTTTAAATATTTGTGATAATTTTTCTTTTTAGCAATTTCCGCTTTTAATGATATTAGACTTAATAAAGAAATTAGAATATGAATTAAAATATAGACATAAAGTTTTTTATTTTTCTTGCAGCAAAAAAGGAAAAAATCTCTATCTATATTTCCTCTATAAATTATTTTATTAAATTGATATACTTTTTTCAACTTAAGCCCTCCTTTAAATTTAAACTTATTTTAACACAAATTACTTTGATCATGCAAATTATAGCTATATAAAAAACATGAGATTAAAATACTCATGTCTAATTTATAATTATTTATCTAAAATAGTTAATAAAACTATATGGAAGTGTTGCTAGTCTTGATAATGCTAGTAATAGACAGTTATCTTCATAAGATTTTTCTGGCTTTATTAGTTTTTCTTTTTTTATTAATTCATATAACTTCTTTAATTCTTCTTCTGTTTTAAATAGACTTGCTAATAAAACAAATTCAATTACAAAAGATACTATAAAAAGTATTAAGCCTAAGCGAATGACTAGTGTATTATTAGCAAATGCACCTAATATAATTAAAATATAACTTGCTATCACTAGAAAAGAATTAATTTTTCTTCCAATTGCTACATTTTTTCTTTCTGGGTCTGTTTCTAGAGCAACGTTAAAGGCAGTTACTACTGCATAAATATCTTCTCCATCAAATACTTCTGGTGATAGTTTAATTACATTTCTATCTTTATTATAGTGGTCTAAATATTTACCGCTTTTCTTAATAATATGTGGTTCTTCATCGCAAAACTTTGAAGATGTTTTTCTTGCTATTTCAAATCCCGATAAATTAGCTTCATTCTTTATATTTTTTGTTGTTTTTACTACACTTCTAAATAGCATGTTAATTAAAATAATTAATACAACTACAATTATAAATAATATATCTATTATCATTATCTTACCTCATAAATCGTACCATCTCTTGTATCTTTTAAGATGATACCCATACTTGCTAATTCATCACGAATAGAATCTGCTAAAGCATAATCTTTGTTCTTCTTAGCGTTATTTCTTTTTTCAATCATTTCTTTGATATATGCTTCATCAACATTTTTTTCTTCTTTTTTTAGCAAGTCTAATGATAATACTTTATCCATTTCTTCTATTACTCTTATTTTTGTAGAATCAGTTGTATCAGCTTTTAGTAAATCATAAAGTAAAGTAATAGCATTGGCAGTATTCATATCATCTTCTAGGCATTCTTTAAATTTGGTAACATATGTTTTTAATGTACTTTCATCAATATTTCCAGCATTTTTTAAACTGGCAATTCTTGATTTTAGTTTTTTATATGCATTTTCAGCACCAGAGAGCGATTCCAAACTAAATGTTAGTTGTTTACGATAATGACTCTGAAGCACCATAAAACGATAACTTAAAGGATTAAATCCTTCTTCTTCAAGGAATGATACTGTTAATACTTTTCCTTTAGATTTACTCATTTTGCCAGTTGCATCATTTAAGTGTTCCCCATGAATCCAATATTTGCACCATTTGTGGCCGATATAAGACTCGCTTTGAGCTATTTCGTTCGTATGATGTGGGAAAATATTATCTACACCACCACAATGGATATCTAAATATTCCCCTAAATACTTTAGAGAAATACCAGAACATTCTATATGCCAGCCTGGATAACCTTTACCAAAGGGACTATCCCATTTTAATTCTTGATCTTCAAATTTAGATTTGGTAAACCATAGTACAAAGTCAGTTTTATTTTTCTTATTAGTATCTTCTTCAACTGTATCTCTAACTCCACTAATTAGCTCTTCACCAACATGATTAGTTAGCTTATAATAATCATCTAATTTTGAGGTATCAAAATAGATATTTCCACCAGCTTTATAAGCATATCCTGTATCTAATAACTTTGTAATTATTTTAATATATTCATCAATATTATCAGTGGCAGGACTAACGATATCTGGTTTTTTTATATTTAATTTTTCTGTATCTTTAAAAAATGCTTCTGTATAAAATCTAGCAATATCTAATACTGTTTTATTTTCTTTTTTGGCACTATTAACCATCTTGTCATCACCGGTATCAGCATCACTAGTTAGGTGGCCAACATCCGTGATATTCATAACACGGGTTACATTAAGCCCGATAAATCTCAATGTTTTTTCTAATATATCTTCCATGATATAAGTTCTTAAATTGCCAATGTGAGCATAACTGTAAACTGTTGGCCCACAAGTATACATTTTAACAATTCCCTCTTCCCATGGAACAAAGTCTTCTATTTTTCTTGTTAAAGTATTGTAAAGTTTCATAAACAACTTCCTTTCATGTTATTATTATATTATAAAGTTGGATTAAATAAAAGAATTATCTTTTAAAATATTTAAAAAGGAAGTGACCGCGCCGGTACTTCGGCACGACCACTTCCTCATAGCTTACTATATCATAAGAGTTATTCATCATCAAGACGACATTTTAGTTTAATACAATGTTTTTTAAAATTATTTCTAATTTCTTTTGTTTTGGAAGTTTTAACAATTTCATAATAATCAACACTTCCTATATCATGCTCTGATAGCCAGTCAATTATTCTGGTTTCACCTCCACTTAATTTTATTAAAAACAATTCTTTTCTTGGAAATAGGCAATTATTATGCAAGTTGCGTATGTATACATTCTTTAAAATATAGGTTTCAACAATTCTTGTCTTTTCCTTTCTTAAATCTTCTAATGTTTGCATTAAAGTTCTCCTTTCGAGAGCATTATAACATGCAAAATGAAAAAAGGACAACTTTTTAGAAAATTTATATTTCATTATTGATATTGTAATTATTATTTTCTTTAAACTCATTTATAATTAAGCTTGAAGTAGTAAGTAGCATTCCGGCGATTGATACAGCATTTTTTAAAGTTGCAATGACTACATTGGTTGGGTCTATTACTTTTGTTTTCGATATAGATTCTAATTTATTTTCTAAAGCGTTATAGATTACATTAAAATTGTTTTCTTTTATTTTATTGTAAATATCATTTGGCTTAACACCTACATTTTCTAATATTTGCATAAAAGGTTTATCTAATGCTTCTTTTAAAATGGTTGAACCATTGTTTTTTGTTTCTAAATTTTCTTTTATTTTTAATAAAATTAAACCACTTCCTGGTATGATGCCTTTTGTTGCGCTTTTTAGAGCACATAATGCATCATCAAACCGCATCTTTTTTTCTCTTGCTTCTGTTGTAGTAGTAGCACCTACATAAATCATGCCTATTCCATTTGTTAATTTAGCTAATCTATTATTTAGAAATTCTAATTCAAAATCATTATCTATTGTTTTAACTCTCTCTTTTAATTTGTTAATGTGCTTTTTTATAGCCTCACTTTTCAAATTATTACATATTATAGCAAGGTCTTTTGTAATTTTTATTTCTTCGCATTTTCCTAAATTATTTAAACTTAATTCATCAGATACTTTTACCATTTTAGCTTTGCTAATTATTTCTAAATCTTTTAAAACATCCATTTGATGAAGTCCATATTCAGGCAATTTTAATAAAGTAACGTTTGTTATTTTATTAAAATTTAAAGATAG
The DNA here is from genome assembly GCA_946500895.1 of uncultured Mycoplasma sp. Lineage (GTDB taxonomy): Bacteria > Bacillota_I > Bacilli_A > RF39 > UBA660 > Caccenecus. Next base: position 62,625 of record CAMMXG010000003.1, read on the forward strand.
AACTTCATTTATTACTTCTTCACTATAATCAGTTGCAAGTATTACTAGTGGTATTCTTTTTTCAATTGTATAATTTATGATTTCACTAATCTCTTCTATCTCGTTTACTTCTTTTGTCATAATAAGGATTAAACAATTTTTATATGTTATTTCATTTGTATTATTAAAAAAATAGGGAGATGCTAAAATTGGCTCAAAACTATAGCCGTTTATGATTTTTGTGTAAGTTTCGCTTGTTTTGCTTTCTTCAATTTTGATAGCACTTCCAACTTTTAATTTTAAATACATCGATGTTATAAGTTTACCTATATTCTTGTCACTGGCAGCAATACTGGCAATATCATAATAGTTTTCTTCACTAGGAATTTTACTTTCTTTTTTAATTTCTTCTATTACGCTTTCTAAAGCATTATCTAACTCATTTTTCAATATGTGAGGATTTGTTCCTTCTTTAATTTTAGCTAAGCCGCTTTTAAATATGCTTTCTAATAAAACTAAGGTTGTGGTTGTGCCGTCGCCTACTGTTTCATCGGTTTTAATGGATGCTTCTTTAGCAAGAGTAAGAATTGTATTGATTCGTTCATCTTCACTTTCAATATTTCTTGCTATGGTTACTCCATCATTTGTAATAAAAGGGCTCATTAGAGAATGGTCAATGATGGCATTTGAGCCTCTCGGCCCTAAAGTTTTCTTAACTGTTCCACATAATAATTCAACGGCTTGTTCTTCACAATCATATAATTCTTCACCTGTTATTACCTTTTTCATAAGCATCCTCCATTTCTATTATATATTTCCAATATTTTTTAGGCATAAAATTCATTTGACATCGCCTGTTTTTTCGCGCTTCAATTCCTATTGTCTTAAAAAATGTTAACCATAAATTTTCTACTTCTTTCTCTTCTTTCTTTATTTCTATATCCTTTAAATTTATATTTTCCCCTGATACTATATAGTATTTTTTGGTATCATAAATACTATACATATTTCTATTCATGTCTTTTATAATCCAATATTCGTTTGCTAAACGTTTGGCAAAGTGATGAGATAACAATTCTAAAACATCACTAACCGGTTCAATCTCGGCATATAATACATGATTGTTAATTTCTTTGAATCTTACAAATCCTTTTAATTTATGGCACTCATTACTAACATGTTTGGCTAACTTTAAAGCACTATATACACATTTTAGATTGCGCATAGTAAATATTTTGTCTTGGTATTTTAGTGCATTTAATAAAAAATAATATATTATTAATTCTTTATGTTCATCACTTGATAAATATACATAATAAATTGTTTTCATTATATTTTTAGATACCTTTATTTTACTTATGTCAAACTCCATATCCAGTTCTAATTCAATTACATCATCTAAAAGGTTCGGTCTAAAGTTTTCTTTTTCTTTTATATCTAATGGTTTGTTTTTTAATTTTATTAACTTGCTTATTAAATCTAGAAGACTTTTAAATGTTCCATCATATAAATAAATATTCATGAAAATAGGCTTAATTGTTCCTTTTTGCTTTCTATTTTTACATTGTCTTCTAAAATTAAATTAGCTTCAATAAAGCTTTTTTGGAAATACTCACTGCTCATAAAGTATTTGTTGTTACAAGTAATAAAATATTTAGCTCGTTTTATAACGACACCCATCTTCTTTAAATCTTCAAAGGTAATTTTGAAATTTTTACGACAAGCGATAATTCTCTCAGCTGATTTAATGCCGATGCCAGGAACTTTTAGTAAATCATAATAACTAGCATAATTTATTTCTTTTGGAAATTCGTCTAAATGTCTAAGCGCCCAATTTGCTTTGGGGTCCATCAAAATATTAAAATTTGGATTTTCTTCATCTAGTAAATCACTTGTTTTAAAACCATAAAACCTAAGCAACCAATCGGCTTGATAAAGCCTATTTTCCCTTACTAGTGGAGGAGTTGTAAGGCTTGGTAATAATTTATCTTTATTTACTGGAATATAGGCAGAATAAAATACCCTTTTTAAATCATAACTTTTATATAATTTTTCACTTTTATTCATAATATCTAAGTCTGTTTCTTTGGTAGCACCAATAATCATTTGAGTACTCTGACCAGCAGGAGCAAAAGAAGACTTACGATTTTCTTTTACATATGACATAATTTTTGTAACTTTATTTTCTTCTTTATTGGGTGCTAGAAGTTTAAGTCCATTTTCAGTTGGAAGCTCAATATTAGCACTTAATCTATCAACTAAACGTCCCAATTCCTTTAGTAAATGTTCACTTGCTCCAGGGATTGCTTTGCAATGGATATATCCATGAAAATGATATTTATATCTTAACATTTTAATTGTTTTAATAAGTAGTTCCATCGTATAATCAGGACTTTTAATAATACCTGAACTTAAGAATAATCCCTCAATGTAATTTCTTCTGTAAAAATTCATGGTAATTGTACATATTTCTTCCGGTGTAAAGATTGCCCTTTTAACATTATTGCTTTTTCTATTAATGCAATACTTGCAATCAAAAATACAACAGTTGGTTAGAAGAATTTTGAGTAATGAAATACATCTGCCATCACTTGCAAAAGAGTGGCATATCCCCGAATATGCAGCATTACCAATGCCACCACTATTCGTTCTTTTACTACCACTTGATGAACATGATGCATCATACTTGGCACTATCAGCTAAAATTCTTAATTTTTCTTCTAACGTCATAAATATCACCTAATAATATTATAATACAAACGTATGCGCTAGTCAAACAAATATTCGCTGCCAATTTATGGTATAAATAAGTATACTGCATCAACTTTGCTTGTTTATTTATTTAAAGTATGATATATTTAATATGTAAGTGTTATTCACTTAGTGGATAACGCCTGCAATTTTCTCGTGGGCGCTATGCCTTTGGGCTAGCGTCTTTTTGGTACCATAAAAGTGTAATAATTAATTACTAAAATG
>CAMMXG010000004.1 GCA_946500895.1 uncultured Mycoplasma sp.
TGGAGAAATTCCAAGAATGAATTATGTAGAAGCAGAATCAAGAATTATTAATGAATTAAAAGAAATTGGCAAACCTTTTATTGTTATTTTAAATAGTGTTCATCCTACCAATACCGAAACTGTTAGAATTGCAAGAGAAATGGAAGATGCCTATGATGTTCCAGTCTTACCTATTAGTGCTGAGAAAATGAATGAAATGGAAATTATGGAGATTCTCAAAAAAGCACTATATGAGTTTCCAGTTCTAGACATCAAAGTAAATGTACCAGAATGGATTGATGCCTTACCTAAGACACATGAAATAAAAATGCATTTCTTAGAAAAAATTAGAGAAAGTGTTATTAGTGTAGAAAAGATTAAAGATATCGATTTTATTTTAGGTCATTTTGAAGATAGTGAATATATATCAAAATCTTATATTAGTGAACTAGATGCTGCAACTGGTACAGTTACGATTAACTTGGAAGTCCGGGAAGAACTTTATAATGAAGTACTTTCTAGTATCATGGGAGATGCAGCAACAACTAAGGCTGGTTTAATCAGAATATTTGCTAATTATAAAGAATCAAAAGAAGAAATGGATTCGATTAAAGATGCTCTAAAAGTAGCTCGAAATGCTGGATATGGAATTGTTTACCCAACCATTCGTGATATGAAATTAGAAACACCAGAAATTGTAAAACAAGGTTCTCGATATGGAGTAAAATTAAAAGCAACTGCTTCATCAATTCACTTAATGAAAGTTGAAGTTCAATCTACATTTGAACCAATTATCGGAAGTGAAGCTCAAAGTAAAGAACTTATTAATTACTTAATGAAAGATTATGAAAAAGATCCTAATTCGATTTGGCAAAGTGAAATCTTTGGTAGAAGCTTAGAAGCAATTGTTCAAGAAGGTATTCAAGCTAAACTATCCATGATGCCCGATGCAACTCGTTATAAGCTAAGCCAAACAGTTACAAAGATTGTAAATAAAGGTGCTAATAACTTAATCGCTATTGTGCTTTAAAAAAACTTCAGAAATTAAAATCTGAAGTTTTTATATTTTAAATATTTTATTTTTCTTTTTGAAGTAAACGATTGTTCCTATTAAGAGTAGAACTAATATAATGGAAATACCACTAATCATTCCCGTTTGGGGATTTTCAATGTCTACTCCAGTATCTCTTGAAGTTACTGTATCACCTAGTACTACCCCTTCTATATCATCGTTAGGGTTTGTTAATTCAACGGTAGCATCATTATTTACTTTTCCTGTATCATCTACCTCTGGGGTTGTTTCCTTGCTTTCTACGCTTGTATAGACACGAATGGAAGCTTGAACTTTTAATTTATCTCCTAAATCAATCCAAGATTCGCCATCCGTTGACATGAAAGATACACCATTGGTTACTTCAAAGTTACGATATGGACTGGATGAAGATGCACCTTTCATCGCTACGGGAATTACAATTTCACTCTCTTCATTTGTTTCAAATTTCACAATAACAGAGTATTTATCAGTTACATAAATATCTTTATTTGGAACAACACTCATGAAACCAGCATGGGATGTTGTGCCTCTTGCTATTTCTTCATAATTTTTTAAAGATGCATTGCTAGCATAATAAACTATATAGCTTATTCCTTCTTTGCCTGTTGCAAAAGTTATTTTATCAATTTTTTCGGCAGATGTATTTTTCTTTGTAAAAATATTAGCCATATAACTTGCATCTGATTTGCTGGTTAAAGTGACATTGGTTCCTAAATCATCATAGTAATATACTTCATCAGATACATCTAAATCCGTATTGTAAAAACCAACTATATTCGTACAAATATTAATATCATCATAAGATACATAAAAATAGCCATTATCGCCAACACTTGTACCATAGGAGTTTTTAACAATCCAAGCACCTTTTCTAGTAGCGTTCGTGGCAAAGCTTGTTACTTCAACTGTATCATCCCACCCAACAATTGCAACGGCATGATTAGGAATATTAGAACCATTATAGTAATAATAAGCGCCTTTTAAATAATTGGTATTGTTCATATCAAAATAAATGCTTGCGGCAAGAGCACCATGATTTACTAAATATTGTTTGATTGTTTCGATACTGTTTTCATTGCAGGCACCAGTAGAATTATTCAAGTAAAAAATATCGTCAACATCTACACTTGCTTTTTTATTTATGACGTCCACTTGATTCACTGTTGTAGTATTATTAATTAAATTCGTAATGGTTGCAAATGGTAATTCACTTTCTTTAATTGGTCCCCAATAGTTTAAGACATAAGCTCCAGTATACTCTAGTTTTCCACCACTATTAAAGTTTCGGTTAAAAGTAATATAGCTTGGTGTATATAAAGACTTTTGTGTCATTAATTCCAAATGGGCAACACTTAAATAATCCGTACTAATATTATTTTTAAGTAAATTCGATTCTATCGCTGCTAATGTAGAAAAAGCCCAACAATCATCACTCGCTCCTTGGTTTCTTACTCCTAAAATATAGCTATCTTGTAAAGTGAATTTGTCCATGGAATAACTATTCGAACTTCCAACTAAGCCACTTTCACTTTCTTGTTTGCACATACTTGGCATTACGGTATTTGCTTTTTCTTCACTACTTAAATTTAACCAAGCAATATATTCATCCGAATATTCACAAAGTTCTAAGTTAACATCAGCTGCTTTTACAGTAGATGCTCCGAATAAAAGCACGCATACAAACACTACAAACTTTTTCATAATCTATACACTCCTTATTCTTTGATTAAATTATAACATGTTTCATTAATGTTTGACACGCATTTTACTATTGTTTACATTTTATTTGCAATTAAAAAGATACCTAAGATGGTATCCTTCGTTTTATTTGAATTAAATTAAAACATTTTCACCATTTTCACAATGTTTATAAAAATCTTTCAGTCCAATGTGAAATTTTGGCTTCTTATACTTATAAATACATAAATAATCTGTATCCATAAATTTTAACTTATTGAATTTCTGAAATTTTTCTTTTACATCTTTTAATAAATCATATAAACTTAAATATTCGTGAACTCCTCTATTTGGTTCCCAAGCATGTTCAAACCAATAAAATTTTTCTTTTTCTTCATAAACAATAAACGTATGGGTAAATAATTTTTTAGCATCATAATACACCATAAAGTAAGTATTGAATTTTAACCCTAAATTTTTAAAAATACTTCTTTCTAATTCCACTTGATCATAACAAGTCCCCACTTTGTTTTCTACTACTTCCTCTGGTTTTTGCAAGACATATTTCTTTTTAAATGATTTGTCAACATTAACATAGATATTATGATCAATATCCATCCAACCATACTCAATATCATTTAAAAAACTCATAAGATCCATAACATTATTAATTTGCTCCATTTTTACTCCACCTAGATGCTATTATATCAAATATAAGGTGAATTTTGCAAATAAATTAAAACATTTTATCGACATTTTTAGGTACATCATCATTTACTACTTTTTTTATTATTTTTTCTCTTAATTCAGGATTTACTTTCTTACCCGTCATTTTACTTAATGTATCAATCACTTCACTTAATGTTTTTTCATCTTTCATATTTCCCTTTTGTAATTTTTCTGCTAAAGATACAATGGTATTTTTATCCACCTTCGTTTTCTTTTCAATTTTTTTGAAAAGTGAATCATCTAACATAAAAACGCCTCCTAACATAATATATGCTAGAAGGTATCCCCTTGATTATTTATAATATTCATAAAATAGCTCATCTGGTTTTAATTTAAAAACTTCGGCTATTTTTAATGCTAAATCATAATATAATCTTCTATTGCCATTTTCAATTTGCCAATAGTAAGCTTTGCATATTCCTACTTCTTTTGCAACACTTTCATATGACATATTATTGGCTTTGCGTAAATTTTGTAACTTAAAATTTACATTTGTACTACTTTTCGCCATAACTCCTCCACTAGTACTATAATATATCAAAATTTTTTTGTTGTCAAATTTTGTGTAGTTATCGCTGGGTAGACTTTGTGATTAATTCTCAATAATATTAAGTGTGAGGAGTGTTTGGATGAATTTAAAAGAAGTAGTAGGTATCAATTTAAAATATTATCGATATCAAAGTGGTTTATCTCAAGAAAAATTTTATACTAATTTAGAACTTAATCCTAAATATATGGCTTGTATTGAACGTGGTGAAGAAAATATTACCATTGATCATATCGATGAAATAGCTGAAAAACTTGGTATATCCACTCATGAACTCATTACTTATAATGAAGAACATGTAATTAATAAAAAAAGAATTGATGAAAAAGTAAAAGTAAATAATTAAAAAGAATTAGCATATCACACTAATTCTTTTTTTATTCTCTTTCATTTTTATTTTTGAATTGTAGCAGGATTGGTGTTCCGGTTAAATCAAAGTTTTCTCTTATTTTATTTTCTAAATATCTTTCATAACTAAAGTGTAGTAATCCTTTGTTATTTACTTGGAAAGTAAATTTGGGAGGATTTATTCCTGTTTCACTTACAAAATAAATTTTTAGTCTTTTACCTTTATATGATGGTGGGATTTTAAAGCTTACGGCATCCATAATTACATTGTTAAGTAGACTGGTTTTAATTTCTTTGCGGTTATTTTCATAAGCACTGAGTATTTCTGGCATTAAAGTATGAATTCTTTTTTTGGTTAAAGCTGATAAGAATACTACTTTAATATATGGAGCAAACTGGAATTCGTTTGCTATTTTTTTCTTCCATGTTTTTATCGCACTATCTGGATCATTTACTTTGTCCCATTTATTGACTGCTAAAACAATTCCTTTTCCAGCATCAATCGCATAACCTAATATGTGTTTATCGTGCTCGATAATTCCTTCTTCTGCATTAATTACGACAACACAAACGTCTGATTCTTCTATGGCTCTAATACTTCTTAGATAACTATATTTTTCGACATTTTCATAAATACGTCCTTTTTTACGAAGCCCAGCCGTATCAACAATAATATATTCTTTTTTATCATAAGTGAACTTTGTATCAATTGCATCACGAGTAGTTCCGGCAATATCACTAACAATTGCTCGCTCTTCATTTAATAGAGCATTAATTAAACTTGATTTACCAACATTTGGTCTACCAATAATAGAAAATCTAGGAATATGATCATCATTTGTATCATTATTCGTGATATCTTTGGTAATTTCTTCTAGTACTTCTTTAAATCCTATATTGTGTTCTCCACTTACCGGTATTACTTTGTCAAATCCTAGTTCATAAAATTCATACAAGTTTTCTAAACGTTCTTTATTATCCATTTTATTTACTAAAACAATTACTTCTTTGTTCGTTCTTCTAAGTAAGTCTTTAATGTAAAAATCAGTTGCATCTAAACCAAATTTTCCATCGACAACAAAAAGAATTGTATCTGCTTCATCAATTGCGAGTTCGGCTTGAATTCTAATTTCTTTGTTAAAATCTTCTTTTCCATCAGTAAGTCCACCTGTATCAATTAAAGAGAATTTTTTGTCATTAAAATTTACTATGCCATAAATTCTATCTCTTGTTATGCCTGGTTCATCCATAATAATCGACTTTTTTTCTTTTATTAATTTATTAAAAATAGTTGACTTACCAACATTTGGTTTTCCAATTAGACATACACATTTCTTCATATAAAAACCTCCTTTTTAGGCTCTTATTTTAACATAAAAATTCAATTTTAACAAACATTATTAGAATCATTTATATGAACGTATACTTGATTGTTCTTTAAATATAGTATTATACTCATATCATTTATTGATTCATTATTAATTGGGTTTAATACATTATCATCTTTATCTGGTGATAAAGCACCACTTTCAACTAAATCATTTACTGTAATTATTAGACTTTTATAACCATCATAAAAGGTTGTACTATTATTTAGTTCATATTCATATCCTACTGCATAAGTTTTAGCGGCACTTTCAATCATTTCTAATTTTGCACAATATAAATTTTCTTTTGATGCATTAGTTAAATTCACAATACTTGCACTAGCAATGGTTGTTACAACAGCAAGTATAGCAATTACACATAAAAGTTCTATTAATGTAAACCCTTTTTTATTTTTCATATCTAACACCCTATTTTTATTGTATCAAAATCATAATATAAAAAGTAGTTATCTTATCAAAAAGATAACTACTATTGACGTTTAGTTTACGCTTCAACAATTGTATATGGGTCTGAAGTTGTTCCTGAACCAGAAAACAAAGTATCTGCTTTTATATTGATTACAGGTCTTACACCAGAAGAATTATTAACTTGCCACCCATCAAAATAGCCAGTAGATTTCATTGAAAAAACACTAGTTGGATAAGGCGCAGGATTAAACCAGAATGGTGTCATTGTCCAATAATCTTGTTGATTATATAAATAAAAGCCTGTATTCATGCTTCCATATACATTACCAGCAAATACTAATTCATCGGCTGTAATTAATCCCAATGTTACTTTTATAATATCATTCTCTTCGCACAATAAAGTAGGTCCCGCGGATCCTATATAATTCATTAATCTTCCTAAAGCTGCATAATCTATTCTACTACTTGGCATACTATTCCAAGTGTATCCATTCGAAACATTTCGATCACTACAAAATCCTATATCGTTATCAACATACCTATCATATACATTTAAGTTACTAGTACTATACCACGTTTGGAGAGTATTAAGAACTGAACTATTACTTGTTTGTCCATGTTGTTGACCAATAGAATATTTTAATCCAACATATTCGCTTCTATTATAATTATTATTAAAAATATATTCAGTTTCATTGTTTATCATAGTCTCAATGCCGGTTGTTTCTGTGCTAGGTCCATTATAAATCATTCTTACACTACCGTTACCATTAATTCTTATGATTCGCCAATAAAATTCGCCAAATCGAACCCAATTATTAGTAATTGTTCCTCTAAAATAGTAACTTTTATTGCCTGTCCAATCTTTTGCTGAATACACACCATTAGTTGATTCATCACATACACCTGCACAACTCGTATTACTAAAGTTAGGTGTTCCGGTATCTATATCATATTTTTTAATAATTTCTAGCATTGTATTTCCAATTATATTTTTATCAAAATATAAATAACATTTACTTCCTTTTTGCAAATTAGCTATAACGTGCTCTCCATCGGCATTGGTATACAATTTAGCATTTGTATCATTATTTACATTATCAATTGTACAATAACTTAATTCTTCATTAATAGTATAACCATTACTAGGCATCACATTTACAGCTTCATATTCTCCGTTATCATTTTCTTGATATATTGCCATTACTTTAAAATCATATGGAGTATAATTAATTGTTCCATTAACTAAAGGGATTGACTGTGTTGTTCTATATTTTGCTCTTGTAAAATTTAGTATTACTGCACTAATTACTGCTATTACAACTACTCCTATTAATATATTTCTTTTTACATGACTTCTCTTTAACACTTCAAATTGCATATTTTTTTCTCCTTTATGAAGTATAGCTTCATTTATTTTTTAAAAATATTTGACTATATTAATTCTATATAATATAGCAATTTGCTATTTTTATCATTTTAATTATATAGCATTTCGCTATATATGTCAATATAACAATTTGTTTTAAATTAAAATGTAAAATATGGAGGTCGAAATATGAATGAAGATATAAGATATGAAAGATTAAAAGGTCTTAGAGAAGATAGAGATTTGTTGCAAAAAGATGTTGCTAAAGTCTTGAATGTTACTCAAGTGGCCTACAGTTGCTATGAAATTGGAAGAAGACAAATTCCAGTTGAGGCTTTGATTAAATTATCTTTATTTTATAATACTAGTGTTGATTATCTATTGGGTTTAACTGATGAGAGAAAGCCTTATCCTAAAAGTATTTTAAGTAAAAAATAAATAGCTGTATTAGCTATTTAACTTCTTGATAAAAAATTAAAAATATCATATAATATACATGTAAGTGTTATTCACTTGGTGGATAACACCTACTTTATCGGTAAGCGCTATGCCTTAGGCTAGCGTCTTTTCTTTTGCTCTTCTCTAATAATAGAGATAAGCAAAATTATTATAATAAGCAATAGTTTCGTATCACTCATTTGCATCCCCTCCTACTTTCGTAAAAACCCCCTGAACACTCAGTAGTTTAAACTACTAATAAAAAAGAAAGCAGGCGCTACCACCAGTTAAATAACGGTTATTTATTATGAGTGATAATACCAGAAAAATCAAGAAAAACAGTTCGACAAAAAACGACAAAAGCAAGAGTTTATTTTCTCTTGCTATTTATATAATCTTCTAATTTTGATTCAGTTATTTCGTTTGTTACTCCCTCACCTGTATTTGGATACTTACTAGAATAATAAAAGTCAAAAGCTATTAAACTTACTAGGATAATACACACGATTATCTTCAATTTTTTACTTACTTTATCTAATAGATTTCCTATAATTGGAGCAACGATATAAGTTATTAATATTCCACCAGTTGCAAATAGCAACAATCCTTCTAGACATACCCTACCATTTATATTTAAGAAATATCCATGATAATCCCACCATGACATACGGTGAACTAACTCTAAATATACACTGGTACCATATTCAATGATGCCACTTACAAGCATGGCTAAAACAAAATAGGCAAATGGATTTTTTCTTACCGGTTTCAGTAAAACGAGCATTGCTACGCCACCAGCTCCCCATATTGGTAGCCAAGGCCCTTGAAGTGTTCCTCTTTTTACTATTTCACCATATTGGAATAAATGTAGTAAAACTTCAAATATATAGCCAAATATAGCAACGATAAAGAAGATTAAAATTATGTCGGTTATAGAATATTTGCGATTATAATTAAATTTTAGCCAATGATGTTTAGATTCTTTGAGCATATATTCGTAAAGTGGATATTCCTCAAAAACAATCTCACCTTCTAAATTATTATCTTTTAATAATTCAGCATTTTGGATCCCTTTTGTTTTAGAAATATCTCTTATAAACATATAACTTTCAGCTTTTGTCGCATTTATATATGGTGTTGCAAAAACGAGATTAGAAATATTTAATGTTAGTACACCTAATAAATAGTAACCAATAAATGACAAATCCAATTTAAACATTTCCCATTTATAACCATTCATCATATCTCTGGATAATTTTAAAACATCTTTTGTTTTCATATTGGGGTTTTCGGCTAAAATATAGGGAACTAAATAATATGAATAATATTTTATAAATCCACCTATTATGGTAAATCCCCAAAGAATTGTATATAAATTTTTTAAAAACATCGTGTATGCTACGTGAGTTGTTTTACCTAGTCTATATGGTAAAACTAATTTATTAGCTTTTGTTTTCGTAAATCGTCTATTTTCTAAGAAAAATCTGGCATTTCCTACTTCTATTACTTTACTTACAAATATCCAATAAAGCAAAGCTATTAGGGCACCTATAATAATGATTACACTGGCCCAAATACGGTCTTTAAATAATGCTTGATTAATAGCATTCAAAATACCAAATAAGAAACTTCCTGATTTTGATACATTATTTACTAAAGATCCTAAAACGCCACGAGTAGCGTTTTGAAAAAACTCTGGTTCTTCTTTTTGTTCTCCATTTAAACCATTTAAAAATTCATTTACAATATCTGAATTGGTATCGGCATCAATGTTGTTGATATCGATATTTTTTATATTATCACGATAGTCAAAGTCTAATTCTTTATTTAAAGTTATTACTGTTCCTCCGACTAAAATCGTGTAGATAAAACAAATAATGATACAAGATTTCCAATTTCGATAAAAAGCACTTTTTCCTTGCCTTTTTAAAGATTTCCTGCTAAACATACTACTACCCCAATCACAAAATAATTTTATCATATATTTTTATATTCTTCAATTATTCTAATCTATTGATATATTACAATTTTGTTATTTTGCAGTAATGTCACCACTTGTGGTAGTGATTGTTAAAATAGGATTAGTATTTGAATTATTAATATCTATATCACCACTATTTGTTTTGGCATCAATAAATACTTTATTACCTAAATTAATATCAATATTTCCACTTCTTGCTTCTAAAGTGGAATCTTCTTTGATTGCTAATTTATTAATTTCAATATCGCCACTTGTTGTACTTCCATTTATTTTATTTGTAATTTCATCAATTTCAACATTTCCACTAGTTGCACTTAAAGTGATATTATTTACTTTACCAACTATAATATCACCACTCGTAGAATTTACATTTAATTCTTGGGCATTGTCTATCTTTATATTACCACTTGTTGAATTTACTTCACCATTTTCTAACCCTTTTAAAGTGATATCTCCACTTGTTGTTTTGATATTTCCACTTGTTAATACATCCTCTGCTTCTAATGACCCAGATGAAGACGTATGATCATATTCTATGTTGTAATCAGCTGGCACATAAATTGTAATCACCTCATCATATAAACATAAACCGATACAAATAATAGATTCTTCTTGGTTTATTTCTAAATTGTTTTCTGTTTGCTCCACTTTTATCTTATCTTTATTTTTACTACTTCCCGTAATTTCTACTTCTATACTATCTTCTTTTGTTTCTTTTATCTTTACATCATAACTTTTTACATTTACAGAAATGCTCGTAATATCATTAAATTCTTCATTATATAAAGTAGTTGTTTTTTCTAGAAAAGAAAAATTTCCACCTCTTACTACTCCAAATACAATAACAGCAATTAAAGCAATAATTATGATAATTAATATGATGATGCTTATCATTATTTTTTTATTTTTCATTTTTGTTTCCTCCTAACATTTTAATTAATTTAACAATTTGCATTACTAAAATGCCAATAATGAAGATAATCCAAGAATACGCCCAAGCATGCCAAATAAAACTTACTAAAAAATAAATAATCGTCGTTCCTAAAAAAATAATTTTATTCATTATCTTTCCTTGTTTGTCTTCTTTCTTTTCGCTTTCTTTAGACATAAAATAATAAATTAATAATACTCCTATTAATACAAGTCCAAACATGATAATAGAACCAATGATTCCTTCATTTACATCTAACTCTTCTAATAACATGGTTAAAATAATCATGATGCCAAAAATAATTAAACATAAAGAGAAAGTTAAAGCTTTATTTTTCTTTTTTTCTTTGCTTAATTTTCTTTCGTAAACGATGTCGCGCCCTTTTAAAAATTCATCTGTTGATATTTCAAAAAAGTTACATAAAGGAACAATTTTATCAATATCAGGATTTGATTCTCCTGTTTCCCATTTAGAAATGGTTTGTCTTGAAACATTCAAAATACTTGCTAAATCTTCTTGACTTAAATTTTTCTTTTTTCTTAAATTATAGATTTTTTCACCTATATTCATTTTCTCACCTCGGTTTCCATCTTATCAAATTTAGTGGTTGCGCTCTACCAATTAGACTTGGAAATGTCGCAACTAAAGTTTACACTTTTAAAAAAGAGGCTATTTTTCCTCTAGTTTCTGTGCCAAATTTAAGGCTTGCTCAATAATTTTATCCATATCATAATATTTGTATAATCCTAGGCGTCCACCAAAAAACACATTATCTTCTTTTTCAGCTAGAGCATGATATTTTTCATATAATGAATTATTTTTATCATCATTGATTGGATAATAGGCAATAGAATCTTCAGTATATGCTTTTGGATATTCTTTTGTTATAATGGTGCCTTTACAATCATTCATCTCAAAATGTTTATGTTCAATAATTCTTGTATATGGAGTTTTGCTATCAGTATAGTTGATAACAGCATTTCCTTGATAATTATCTACTTCTTCTAATATTTCCGTTTTAAATTCAAGACTACGATATTCTAATTTTCCTAACTTAAATTCAAAATATTCATCGATTCCGCCAGTATAAATTACTTTATCTGCTAGAGAATTGTAATAATCTTTTTTCTCTAAATAATCAGTATTTAATTTTACTTCGCTTTTCTTCAACATTTTTTCGATAATACTTGTGTATCCTCCGATTGGTATTCCTTGATAATAATCATTAAAATAATTATTGTTAAAAGTAAATCTTACTGGTAATCTTCTAATAATAAAAGCTGGTAAATCAATACATTTTTTTCCCCATTGTTTTTCTGTATATCCTTTTACTAGTTTTTCATAAATAGTTTTTCCTACTAAACTAATTGCTTGTTCTTCTAAATTAGTTGGTGTTTTATCTTTAAATTCTTCTTTTTCTTCTTCAATTCGTTTTATCGCATCATTTGGTGTTATCACATCACTCCAAAGTTTCGTAAAAGTATTCATATTAAATGGTAAATTATAAAGTTCACCATTAAAGTTAGCAATTGGCGAATTAATAAAATTGTTGAATTTAGCAAACTGATTGATAAATTTCCATATATCTTCATTTGAAGTATGGAATATATGAGCGCCATACTTATGAACATTAATACCATTTATGTTTTCCGTATATATATTACCACCAATGTGATTTCTTTTTTCTAAAACTAACACTCTTTTATTTTTCTTGGTTAGTTCATAAGCAAGTACTGAACCATACAAACCAGAGCCAACAATTAAATAATCATATTTTTTATTCATCATAACCACCTTAACATTATTTTAACATATTTTAATAAAAGAAAAAACAACTTTAAAGAGTTGCTTCAAATCACTATTTGGTGCAGGAAAAGAGATTTGAACTCTCACGAATGAAAATTCACTACCCCCTCAAAGTAGCGCGTCTACCTATTCCGCCATTCCTGCATATCCCTATTATAAAGCAAAATTAGAAAAAAGGAAAGCCTTTTTTATCGGCACTTTTAGGCATTTTTTAGGGCACTCGTCTAATTTTTAACTATTTAACATTACCTTTTCTCAATTCAAAAAGGTGTTACAAAGTATCACAATTTAACATCGTATGGCACCTAATTCGGCACTTTTTTCGGCACCAATTTCGGCACTCGGTAAAACACTTCAAATTGTCTATAAAAATCAAGTAAAATATGAGCAAATACAGAGCGAGGAATTTCGTGTTGGAACAAACCAAAATTAAAGATAAGGAGTAAAAAATGAGAGAAGAATTTAAAAACATGAGGTTTAATATCACAGAGGATATGTATAATACTATGCTTGAAATGTTAGTCATACATCAAATGCTAGAAGATTTTAACCCAACTAAAAAAGAAAAGAGAATGCTTAATAAAAAGTTGAAAAACTTGCAATATCATTTTACGTATGAGCTACAACTTCATAACCCCATGCAAATACACATTTATAATAAATTTATGAAAGACGAATAGATAGGCATGACAACCTATCTTTTTATCTGCTCTAGTACTATATATATGGGGCGATTATTCTTCCCAAACATTAAATATCGAATCTTCAAATCTTTCATATAATGTTCGGGTTATTTCTGTACCTTTTGCAAATATAAAAGGGTTTATTAAAATACGATAATTGTATCCCTCTTTTTCTAATTGTATAATTTCTTTTTCAACTAAGCCATCTATGGCTCTATCAAACGTTTTATCGTTCATTGAGACTATTTCTCGTAAGTCTTTTTTATATAAATAACCTGCAAACATATTGCATTGGATTTTAATTAAATAACCACTATATTCGCCAAAGCCAATATGGCTTAGCATAGCGAATATAATTTGGGTTTCGCTACCTGTAAAATGTAACATTGATAATATATCAGTCATTTTACAAAATAACTTAGTAAATGTTATTCTGGGGTTTAGCTTTATATATTGTTTGTTATGTTCTATTTGTGCGGCACGTCTAATACGCACCTCGTCGCCTGCATTAATTTCTTTGCATACGTTGAAATCTTTATCAACAATATAACCCTCGTGAGGCATTTGTCTTGGTAGTGGTAACATACATCATCAACTCCTTTCTAAAAAAATGTCACACACCTGTAAATAATTCGGACAAAAATGGCTGTTAAAAATAAGCCATTTTTTCTTTTAAATAAAGGGGAAACTTACAAAAAAAAGATTTTATCTATCTAATATCTTATTTCAACACTCGCTAACACCTCCCGCTAGAGCAGTAATCTCTACTAGCATTATACATACAAGTAGGACAATTTCTCTCAAAGCCTTGGTATTCAAGAGCCTTTGTAAATTGACTACCAAACACACCTGAACCAAAACGTATCTTTGCTATCTCTTCTCTTATGACTTCTCTAACTATCTTTTCTACAAGTTGTTCGAGTTCACTTTTCTCGAACGGCTTGTTTCTTTTGGTATCTTTTTCTTTCATAGCCTTAACATTGACTTCGTTTATCATTTCAGCAATGTCGTATTCAAGCACTTCGCCAAAGCCTTTCCTAATACTCTCTAAGTCAAACAAGTCTTTAAACTCGTATTGTCTCATGAATATCGCCTCCATTGATTTTTTTTTACAATTACATTTTAAACGTTTTTGGTACGTTCTGTTATCTCTAAACAATTCTTTTTTTCAAAAATTCTTTGAAATCTTCGTCTTTAACTAAGTACCTACCGCTCAAACGTATAGCAGGAAGATGTCTATCACGAATTAGCTTTTGGATAGTCTTAACGTTAATTCCCGTCATGCAACTTATTTCCTTAGTGGAATAAAATTTCATGTACTCACACCTCCTAGGACTTATATTCCTTTGCCCTTACTTGTTAGGAGTGAAAAGGCGGCTGCACTCCACTAAAAGAACCGCAAAAAAACAAGCCTGTTAAATAAGCCTGTTTTAGCCTTTTAGAGAGACAAATATCCGAGAGCATATAATCAATGTTATGGAAAGAAAAATGCACCCACGTATGACTACTCAAAGAATAATCAGTACAATGGGGGCATAGTTTTGTGGTTTTTCTCTTGACTTTCTTGAAAAAGGTGCGGTTGTTCCTTTACTCACTTTGTGTTTTCAATTTGCACATAGTAAATAGATACAATAATATTGGAATAATAATTCCACACGATACTCCAATATCCATACTCCTTGATAGCCCATAATTTCCAAGTGCTAATATAGTTATCATCGAGCAAATAATTAGTACATATGCAAATTTGCTTTTATAACCAAGTTTGTTTAATATGTTAATGCCTATATAAGGAAGTATATATAGTATAATTGATATTACACAATCCCTAAGAAAATCATTAAAATTCTCATTGTTTCTAAAATCGAAACAAAGATAAATGGTAAACATTACAATAGCGGCAGATAATATAATAATAGCTATATCATATTTATTTATTGCTTTGGTTGGTGGATTATATAAAATCATTTCTGAAAGAATAAAGAATAAACATATCATAACTTCTAAGTCCCCATAGCCAAATAATATATCATAAACACCATATAATGCTATGCCTATTATAAGAATTAAAAATATAAAAAAGGAATATTCTCTTTTTAATTTTAATTGCAAATATAATAAAATAGCAGTAACACAAGTAATAATTTTCATCAATATTGATAATGAACTTAACAACGTAGCTACACAAACTAAAATGATTAGCCCTATTAAAATATAATCGAATATTCCCATATTTATTGTACTCTCATTTGTTGTTTGAAGTTCGATACCGCAATGAGGACATTCTGTTGCAGTATCACTTACTTTTTTACCACATTCTTTACATTTAATTAATGCCATATCTATCACTCTTTCTCATACATATCTCCATCACTTTCTCTTAGGCTATTTCCAACTATTGTAAATCTTTTCAAAACTTCGCCATCCGAGTAAACCCTTAAAGTATTTCCGCTTCTTTCATAAGTACAATCAAAAGTTATCGCACCTGTATAATAAGAACAAGTCTTATCTTTATACAATGTTATACTACTTCTGAAAGTATATCCATATCTCGTACTTTCATGAACGTAAGTTCCCTCAAGTGAAGATGTGCTAAATATAAAGATAATCGCTACCACAAGTATTATTGCAACAATACCAATAATTATCTTTTTCTTTTTATCAAGATGGTTAATAATATTTTTTCCCTTTATTTTTTCTTTCAAAAGATTATAACCACATTCAGGACAAACTTTGCTATCAGCTTTGACTTTTTCTCCACATTCAGGGCATTCTGTTTTTAATTCTTCGTTTGGTGCTTTACATTTGGGACAGGCCTTTGCTTTATCGCTTATATCTGCGCCACATTCACTGCATTTAATTAATGCCATTTTTACCAACTCGCTTTCTTTGTATTATATAAACTTTTATAATTTCTTTCTCTGTTTTGTTTATATCTTTTTACATACCACAGTATCAGAATATAGTGTTGAGCCAAATTTTCTTAGAACTATCGTAGAAAGACTATCGCTAAAATAAATCTTGTTGTTGACGAAAGAATAATCTCCGCTTTCGGAACTCCAATCAAATAAATCTCCTAATGAATAGCTATCGCCATAATATAATCGTAAAGGAAATGTTTCTCCTACATATTCAGAGCTAACAAATTTACATTCATATTCGCCATCAACATCTCCAAAGAAGATAATGTTTATAAAAATGGCAAAAATCACTATAATCACACAAGCGATTAAACACCAAAACCACCATTTCTGATAAACTTTAGGTTTTGGTATATCAATACTTGCGCCACAATTAGGACAAATAGTAGCATTGTTTTTTACTTCTTTTCCACATTCACTACATATCATTTATATCTTCCTTTCTTTTTACTTAATGTTTTCCCACCAACTAATATCATATGAATAATTAAATGTTACGAAGTTTGTATGTATTGTTCTTTTTAATAAATTTGTTGAGCCATATTTATTAAGAGATAACATTTAAAATTCTTGATAATTATTTTACCCAATCCCTATCTATCATTTATAAAGTTTAGAGTGTACTATGGTTTTATACAATACTATTACCATGAGCATCTTTATTGATAGAGCCTGCAAGAATTAAAATAAATTCTACAAAAGCCCAAATTCCAGAAACAAGCGGTCCCAAGAAAAGCAATATGCAACCAATTGTTCCTAATAATAATTGTGCGACAGCTTTACCTGTGTAACCTAAGTAAAAATTGTGTGCTCCAAATACTCCTAAGAAGAACGCAAGTAATGCCGCACATACTTTGCTTTTAGCACCATTAGCAATTGCTTGATTATGATTAGTTCCAAAACTACATCCACAATTAGGACACATTATAGCCTTTGAACTTAATTCTTTTCCACAGTCAGGACATAACATTGTTTTGTTTTCTGTACCACATTTAGGGCAAAATTTTGCTTTATCACTCATCTCTGCTCCACATTCCTTACATTTAATTAACGCCATTTTCTCAAACTCCTTTCTTGATTTATATTATAACACAAAACCCCACCTATTGGTAGGGGTATTTGTTCGTGAAAATATAAGATAATAATTAAAAAGGCAGGTGGAATATGGAACGTTCAAAAGATGATAATAATTACGTTTATTATTGGGTAGGTAAAAATATTAGAAAGCAAAGAAAATTAAAAGGTTGGACACAAAGAGAACTTGCCGAGAAGTGTAGCTTTAGTGAAAATTTTATAGGAGATTTAGAGAATGAAACATTTAAAACTTGTTCTTTAAATACTTTATATCATATTTCTAAAGTACTTGGTGTTCCTTTAAAAGTATTCTTTGAGGAATTAGATGAAAGTGATTTTAAGAAAAAGAAATAGATATGCAAAACACATATCTTTTTTATATGCCCTAGTTATATCAACTTTTAGTATTTACTAAATAAAAATTCATTTTATTCTTAGTAATTCAATTGTTGTTTCATATTCCTTTAATTTCGATTCAAAATATTATATTATGTCTTTTTTGCATATGATTCTCCTCTCTTTAAATATTAAAAAGTCAAGTTATCCTTGACTATATTCCACTTGTTATAAATTTTAAACTTTGTTTTAAATAATCTAAAAATCCAGCTTTTTCAATATCTTCTTTTATAATTATTTCGGCTTCATCTATTATATTTCCATTACTATCGATAATTTCAGCAGTTCCAACAATGGTTCCTGCTTTTATTGGAGCAGTTATTTTGTCTACTTTAATGTTAAATGAATAATTTGTTGGTTTTTCTGTTACACTTAATATTTCCGTTGCATCTTCTTTTAGATACACTTCTACTTCTTTTATTTTTCCTTTTTCTACCGGTATTGTTCCTAAAGCTTTATCTTTGCTGTAAATGATATTGCTTTTAAAAGAATTAAAGCCATAAGACAGAAGTGTTGATGTATCACTGCTTCTTGCTTCTGCACTTGGAGATTTCATAACAACGCTAATTAAACGTAAATCATTTTTCTTGGCTGTTGCAGTTAAGCAATACCCTGCTTCGGTTGTATATCCGGTTTTTAGCCCATCTACTCCATCATAAAATCTTACTAATCTATTTGTGTTTACTAACCAAATCTGGGAACCATCTGGTTTGGTTAAATAATCTTCATAAATTGATGTATACTTTAATATATCTTCATGTTTCAATAATTCTTTTGCCATCAGAGCCATATCATAAGCAGTAGAATAGTGATTTTCATTATCTAAACCATGAGGATTAGCAAAATTCGTATTCTTAAGACCTAACTCACTTGCTCTTTTGTTCATTAATTCAACAAAAGCATCTACACTTCCACTTATCTTTTCGGCCATAGCTACCACTGCATCATTGGCACTAGCAATAGCAATACATTTTAGCAAACTATCAACTGTATACTCTTCTCCAGCTTGTAAAAATACTTGAGACCCACCCATACCACTTGCATTTTCACTAATTAATACTTTATCATCATATTTTAATGAGCCATTTTCAATATTTTCCATAATTAGTAGCATACTCATAATTTTGGTCATACTTGCCATTGGTAGTTTCTCATCAATGTTTTTTTCATATAATATTTTACCGCTTTCTGCATCCATTAATATGGCACTTTCACTATTCAAGTTAAGAGAATCTCCTTCCGCATGGACAGTTGGAAGAAAAAAGCAACTGACAAGTATGATGATGAATATTTTTTTCAAATTAAACACCTCTAGTAAAGAGTACGTGAAAATGTTATTTTTATGCTTAATTCTTTTATCCTTATTCTTCTTTTGTGATAATAAATTTACTAGCTAATTTATATTTATTTCTATTTTTAATATAAAAATATCCCAAAAAAGAATATACTGAAGCACCTATAAAATTAACGAATAGATCTTCCATAGTATCATTTAAGCCAATATCTAAGTATCCACCTTCAATTGTAATAATTTCTTCATTATCCTGATTATAAAGAACTGTTTTATCTATATCTTTGATTTTGACTGCCTTATTACTTTTATTAGGGTCAAATTCTACAGAAGTGATACTGGTAATAATTGCATCTTTTTGCATATCTACTAATGTTGTTTTATCACAAGCGTATTCAATAAATTCCCAGCATACACCAATCGTCATGCTAAAACAAAAAGATGCAAGGGCTACATATAAAGGTGATAAATTTATCTTTTTACTATTGTTATTTAATAAATCAATTAGCGATAAACCTATTGCAGCACATAAAAAGCCATTTAGAGTATGAAGCATTAGATCCCAGTTGGCAATATGCCCATAGAAATTATAAATTTCACCAAGAATTTCAGCAGCAAAAATAAAAATATAAATAATTACTTCTAAGGCGTTTGGTAATGTGATTTTGAATCTTCTTTGAATAATGATAGGTAGCAAAAGTAAAAAAAGTGATAAAACACATAATAACGCACTATCTAAATGTCCTAGAAATATTTGTCTGATTAAACATAATATTACTAAAAATCGCAAGATAAAATAAACTAACAAACTACTCTTCTTTGTTTCCTTATATTCTTTTTTTAATTCATCAACTATTTTTGACATATTACCCTCCTATTTTATTAATTTGGTAATATCTTCACAGTATAGTTTTAATTCATTGTTATTATTTTTAAATGTGATGATATTCATACCAGTTTTATATTTAATTTCTTTTATTACAGCAAAATTCACTTCAAAAACCACTTCTAAATTTTCGGGAATAGCTACCATTCTAGCTGCTAGAAAATCATTATATTCTAATTCTTTATTTACATCTTTTAATAAAACTAATCTTTTAGTAGTAAGAAATAATGTTAATTCATATCTGTTTTTGTTCGCTTCTACTTCAATGTCTTTTAATACTTTTATTAAATCTTCATTATTATCTAATTTAAAATTTTTCATAAGTTTTACTCCTTATAATCATTTTAACATATTAAAATAACGAAAAAAAGAGTAATTTATACTCTTTTTGAAACTTAAATGGTGGCTCCAGCGGGAATTGAACCAGCGACACAAGGATTTTCAGTCCTCTGCTCTACCGACTGAGCTATGAAGCCAAAAAAATGGCGGTTCGTACGGGATTCGAACCCGTGATCTTCTGCGTGACAGGCAGACGTCATAGGCCTCTAGACTAACGAACCACATGGTTGCGGGAGAAGGATTTGAACCAACGACCTTCGGGTTATGAGCCCGACGAGCTACCAGACTGCTCCATCCCGCGATGTAAAATTAAGTGGCGGAGGAAAAGGGATTCGAACCCCTGCGCCGATTGCTCGACCTCCCGGTTTTCAAGACCGGTCCCTTCAACCAGACTTGGGTATTCCTCCATATTTTTTCCGGTTAACAATGAAATTATAGCAAAGATATTTTTACATGTCAACTAATTTCTTTACTTTTTTAAACTTCTATTATTAATTATAATCATATTTTTAAAATATTTCCTAAAAATTAACTATTTTTTGCAAAAAGTACTTGAAAAAGAAACAAAAACATATTATACTTAAGAAGTCTTATTCATTAAGACAGTGCCTGCCCAAGTGGCGGAATAGGTAGACGCACAGGACTTAAAATCCTGCGGGTGTTAAAGCTCGTGCCGGTTCAAGTCCGGCCTTGGGCACCAACTTAGAATTTGAAAGCTCTGTTTAGAGAGCTTTTTTTATTATAGAAAATTAAGTTACTCATTTTTATTTATTTCTCTTAATTTTTCATTAATCCATATTCCTAAATGCTCTTTTAAAGGTTGAAAACCATCTTTGTTACTTTCTTCTTTTTCTTTACCATCTAATTTATAATTGATATTTTTGATAGATAATTTTAAGTGCTTTGTTTCATTATCTGCTTCAATTACTTTAGCATATATTTCTTCACCAACTTCAGCATAGTCAGTTACATTATGGACAAAACTATTAGATATTTCTGATATATGAATTAAACCATTATATTCATCATTTATTTTTACAAAAATACCATATTCTTTAAATCCTGTTACAATACATTTTACTGTATCCCCTATTTTATACATGAATTACCACCTAAAAATATTATAACATGTTTTTCTTTACATAGAAAATATTTTCTTTTATAATAAATTTGGTGATTAATTATGGAAGAACAAGTAAAAGCTTTGATTGATGAATTACGTCCTTATCTAAGTCAAGATGGAGGCGATATTGAGTTTATTCGTTTAGAAGATAACTATGTCTATATCAAACTTACTGGAGCATGTCGTGATTGTATGTTTCAAGATAATACGATTGCTTATGGAATTGAAGCCTTACTTAAAGATAGAATACCAGAAATTGAAGGAGTTATAAATGTTGATTTATAACTCATTTTTTATTTAAAATCCAGTCAATTCCTTCTATGGGTGCGTATTTATTTATTTCTATATATGCATCACGTAAAAAATCTTCATATTCATCTGCTCTTTCAATGATTGGAATTAATTTTTCTTCATTTTCTAAATTATTCATGATAACTTCATAAATATCAAAATAATAAGATGGATACAAAAGTCTAGCATATAAAAGTTCTAAGCTATATATTGAAAATCTAGTTATTTTTAATGTTTCTTTTAAATAACTGAATGCATCTTCCCCTGCAAAGAAAGCACTTTTTATATATTCAGCAATATCCCTAATCTCTAAATCAAAAATAAAACTTAAGGGATTTAGGTAATTTAATTTGTAATTAGGATATTTAATGCGGCGATGTGATAAGCAAATACGATCTATTGATGTTTTCTGATACTTTGTGCTGGCATTATTTACATAACTTATCGCATTTTCGCCCAACCCAATATAATAGCTAAAACTATCGAGTATAATTTCATGATTTTTTCCAAGTTCATGGATTTGATATTCAAAATAATCAATTTTATCACTCCATAATTTGGACCATGAGTTACGATACAAATTACTTTTATTCGGAGTTAAAATTAAATTGTTATTTATTTTCAGCATGTCTTTTATATCGTATTCTTTATAAATATCCCCTATTGGTTTTAATAATATATAATTTGTTTCATATACATTTGTAATTAATTTACCAAACTTATTTAAAATTAAATCATGACATTCTAATCCTCTTGTTTTTAATTCTTTGGTTATTTGGGTTAAATCTAATAACTCTCTTTCTGTTCTTTTAAATGGCACAAAATAAAATTTTTCTTTATTGTAAGTGAAGCAAAATATCTCATCCCAATCTTCTACACTATCAATATTAAAATTATAGTAATAATTAATAATATCTTTCATATTCATCACTTATTTAAATGTATGAAAAAACTGATGTTTTAATACATCAGCTTTGATTACTATTAGGATTTACAGGCATAAAATTATTTAAATCCATTACCTTTTTTGCATTATCATGTGCAATATTAGCAACTTGTTCTCTTGCCTCAGCATTGGCTAAATGTTCATTTGCATCTTTTAATTTGGCATTTATCTCTGCTTCTTTTCTCTCTAATTCTTTTTCTTTCGCATCTAGAGCACTTAATTCTTTTTGATATTTAGAAATTAAGGCATCAAACATATTTTCACAAGCTTTTAAGAAAGTTTCTTTATCATTATCAAAATTCATTTTATTAGAATTTATTTCTGTAACATTATCTACCACTTCACTAGGAGTCATTTTAGGTTCTACTACAGGACTCTCAGGAATACTTGGACTAACAGGTGTTTGTTCTACTGTTTGTGGTGCTATATTAGCCTCTGGATAACTAGGAATATTATTTACGACAGTAGCAGGATTAACACTTGTTGGAGAAGCAACTTGAGTTGGTATTGGTGCAGGTGAACTAGGTGTCTCTTTTACTTTATAAGCATCATCAATTAGATTCATTACAGATTCTTGTTGTGGCTCTGCTTGTTGTGGAGTAACTGGAGTTACATTTACAGTAGTATTACTTACTGTACTTGCACTTGGCATTACAGGTGAAACTTCTGATGAGGATGGTGTTAAAGTTGGAGTTGCACCACCTTGATTGGAAGCATCAACTACTATATAACGTGCTTTTATGGCATCGAATGAACTTTGAGGTAAAGTAAGTGGTGTATAGTAAGCTTCATCTGCTGTTAAATTATCTCCTATTTTTACATATTCAAAATTTGTACCACTAATTATTCCTTTTAAATAATTTTTGACACTTTGCCATTCATTCGCATCATTTATTTTTTCTAATTTATTACTATATTTGCAAACGTAAATGATAGGAAGCCCCATAGATCCCATTTTTTCGCCATCTAATACTACATATATATTATTTTCCACTTTAAAAGCACTTAAAATATTTAAACTTTCTACACTGCCTGTAGGTTTTGTAATATTTACTTTTGCCATTTATATCCCTCTCTATTCTAATTTATTATATCAAAATATTTTTCATTCTTCAATTCTTTATTTCACTGATCATAAACCAGCGACATCCATAAGCACAATTTTGTTTGATATAATCACTCACTTTATCGACATCATTTAAATCTTTGAAATTTTTATTGGTTTTACTATTAAACCCTTTTAATCTTAATTTACCATAAGCGATATCACCAACTATATAATCAAAATCATCGAAATAATCAGTTATTTTTTCTTCTAATTCACTAATATTAATTGCGTCTTTGTAATTATTTAATACTTGATATTTACGATTATTAATTGTAATTACTTCCATAAACCCTCCTTAAATAATACTAAAAATGATAATTGATATGACACTTAGAGAAGTTACGATAACGCTCATTAGTAATAATATATCAACATATCCATTTCCCGTAGTTATTTTCTTCCCGTATAATTTGTAATAATCCATAGCTTTATTTAATTCATGATCTCTATTTACACTTTCAGCATCTACTTCAAAATATTCATAAGCTTTATTTTGAGCTTTATTTATTTCTTCGTTGCTCATATTCTTCAAATTAGATAAATTTAGTCCTAATAAGTTTAGCGCTTCTAAATTTAGGTTTCCACTAATGGTCTTGTCTAAAGCGATTTCTTTGGTAACATCCATTTCATTTAATTTTGAATAATAATATTTTTCAATGAAATTTAAGTCATCACTATTTAGATATCCATAGGAATAACGATATGGGTTCGTTGTATGAGATGAATAAATTAAATCCAAAAACGTTTCTTCTTCGGTAAGTGAAACACTACTACTTTTTTTCTTAGCAACAAACATATCTACTAAATATTTTTGAATACTTATAAAGTATGGATTTTTCTTTTTTATTTTACGTTTTTTATTTTCTACTTCAAATTCATAGAACCTTAGGAAATCATCCTTAAATAAAGCAATTTCTGATTTGCTAATTCCATATTTTCCTAAATTATTCATAAAAACGATGCTGTTTTTTAAATAATAAGGATTTAAAATATCTAATTTTCCATAAATTAAAGCAAGTATGCGAATAACAACAATAAGAGAAGTATTGTAGACAACGCTATCTTTATTACTGCTATTTTCAATATATAATTTGATTGAATTTTCAAAAGCAATATTCACAAAGTACTCTTCCCTCATATTATTCACCTAATCTATTATACCAAGTTAAATTGTAAAAAACAATTATCAAATTTTGTAAAGATGTTTACAATTCATTTACTTTCTTTTGATAAAAAATTTATAAACTGGTATATCTAGGGTATTGGCAATATTATTGATTATATTAATATTTAAGACTAATTCTTTTCTTTTTTCTTCAATACTTCTTATTAAATTGATATGGATACCACTTAGTTTTGCTAGTCTTTCTTCTGTTAAATATCCATATTTCAAGTTATTAGTTCTATAAAAATAAACATTTTCACTAATTGTATTATATAATTCTTTTAAATTCATTTTTCCACCAAAAAAAGCACTTGACCCCGAGGGCATATAAGCCAAAAGAGAGTTTGGAAATTTGGCCAAGTGCTTTATCGCACAGAAAATTTCTGTACAACTATATTATATATTTACTCTCAGTAATAATCAAGCAAAAGCGTTCGACAATTTTTGCCAATTTTAATTTTAACTCTTTTTTATATTGCTCATAAAATAAAATAGGTGATATTTATGTATCCTAGAGGACCTGGTGGAGGATTTTTTACAATACTTGCAATTTTCTGTTTATGTATTTTAATTTTATATCAAATTATTATTACCCTTATTTTGCCTTTTCGTTTTAATATTTTTATTTTACTTGTTGAAGTTTTTATTTTGTTTTGGCTTTTATTTCGAATTATCTATCCTCGTTGTTAGGGGGAAGTAGTTTTTTTACTAGATTTTCTGTTTTAAACATATAATCTAGTTTTTTTCTTATTTCTTTGGTAACATTTATTTCTCTACCTTCTAAATTCATAATAGGTGGAATACTAATTACAATAAAAAATAAATGTTTTTCACTTGGATTTAGGGGGTAGCTCCTGAAATATCTTTCTAATATTGGCTCAAAATTTAAGTTCATGTATTCATGCTCATAAAAGCCTATTAAATCTAAGACTGGTGAATCTATTTTTGACTTTTCCCAACTTATTAAATATTCCCGATTATTTTTTATAAAATGATCTGTTTCTAAATTATTGTGAATAAAAGCCACCCTTGTTTTTTGATCTTCTTTTGTATGATCAAACCATTCATCTAATTCTTTATTGCAAAATTCTATCGCTTCAAATATCTTGTAAATGTTACGCATTAAAAGATAATGACTAGGCGATGGATATATTTCTTCAAGTAACTTCTCATACCAAAAATTATAATAATTTTCAGTGTAAAGGATATTCTCTTTTAAGTTTTCATATATTTCCTTGTATTTGTCTTCTGTTACTTCTTTATAATAAGTTGTTTTATTGTGAAGTAGCGCTACTAAATCAATCATATCCATCGCTTTTTGCTCTTTAGGCATTGGTATATCTTCTATATATTCAAATACATTTACATCATCACGTTCGTCTAAGGCTAATTTAGGGAAGTAGTCAAAGTTACGACTCATTAGATATGAGTAAGCTTCGGCAACTTTATTATCTCTTTTTTCTTTTACTACAAAAGTACCACTGGTGGAATCAATAATGGTAACATTTTTCTTTTTGGTTAAACGGTAAGGTTTAAATTCTCTTTTTAATACTTCAAGAGCATTATTCATTTGATTCCGGTATGATTAGTTTATCGCCTGCTGTAATATTTGATAAATCATTATAGTCTTGTAATATATTTAAATTAGAATTATACATTGTGCAAATTGTTTCAACACTTTCGCCATCACTTACCATATGGATATGATATGTAGCATATTCATTTCCATCACTTTTTATATTTTTTATAATTGTATCTTCACTCTCTCTTTCTTCTTCCTCTTTTTTTGTTTCTTCTGACTCTTCTTTTATGCTTTTTTCTTCTCTTTCCTCTTTATCTTCACGAACATTTGGTTCTAAGTCCTCTTCATCTAAAAAAGCAGTACTGGCATCTTGAAATAATGGTTCTTCCTCTTCCTCCACTTCTTCCTTTTCTTTTAGACTAGCAATTACATTAAAATCAATGTTTACTCTCAAGATGCTGTTATCTACTATTTCATAAGTGAAGTCTTCAATCATAAATTCGATTGTATCTGGATCAACATCCTCTGCTAAATCAATTTCAAAAGGTAATATATAAGAAAATGGTTCTTTGTTGATACTTACTTCATGGCTTTTAAAATCACCTGATACAATAAAATTTCCTTTTAAAATTCCCTCTTCTATTTTGGTTTCGTGTTCTAGACTAATTGATGTTATTTCACTTACTTTTTTTTCAAAATCAATATCTTTTGTAAATGGTATTTTACAATTCATTCAATCATCTCCTAAAAAATTGTATGAATTTTATTTGGTATTATGCTTTTTTTCGTATAAAAAATAGAAATTACCAAAATAATTTCTATAACCAATACTCTGTATAATTGCCATCACTTTTATAATAATCATCCATATCAATGTGCCAATAAAAATTGTTTTGCAAGCTTTCAGATGAATACGTTCTAGCAATCACTCCATAAGCATAATTTCCCCATAAACTTTCTGCTACATAATACTTGCCATTATTCATACCAATAATCATGGCAATATGTCCACCATTGCTTCCTATCCCACTAAGTAAATCGCCTGCTTTTAACTCATCATTTTCTATGGAAGTTTTCAGTCTTTTTTTCTCGCTTAAATCTGTCATGTCTGGGACATTCGAAATTCCGGCACCAATATCTCCAGGATCAAAACCACCATTCAGAAGTATCCAAGCTATAAAGCCACTACAATCAAAGCCATTTTTTCTACTTCCTTCACTAGGAACTGAATAAATATAGCATCCCCAAGGATTTGGTCCATACATGCTTGTGGTAATATTATTAGTTCGAGATTCATGAAGGTATAATCCTTTATGATAATATCTTCCCTCTCCATCTACATATGTTGTATTCCCATAAGTGGTTACCCTTCCATTTTCAGAAAAATAACTTAGTCGGTAAGGAAACTCTAAAGTAATAAAGCGGGCGGCAGCTAGCACTCCAGCTCTAGTACCTACTCCAGCAGTATTTACTCTACTTTCTAATATTTTATCTAATAAATTGTTTTCTTCTTTCGTATAAAGTCCACATGTCAAAATAGTTTTATTCGCATTAGGAGTTAATGGTTCTTTTATAATTAAATCAGTTACGGTTACTTCGACAATCTTTGTTTCATCTTTAATGTTTACTTCAATATTCGTTGTACCAGGCGACAAACTTGTAATATTTCCATAATTATCTACGTTTGCTACATTTGGATTTGTGCTTTTAAAAGTTAATTGCTCTTCATAATTGCTATCTACTTTTAGGATATAATGAACTCTTTCGGTATCATTTATCGCTAAATAAATTTCAGGATTTAAAATGGTGAATTCTTCAATATTATAATATTTATCCGGCTCAATATTAGTGTGGTTTGTAGGTATTTCTATCATACTTTCACTCGTATTTTGAAATATAAAAACAGTTTCAAAAACAAGTAATGATATTAATAGAAAAAGTACAAGAAAAAAGATGATTCTTTTCATATGAACACCTACTATTGTTTAAAGTATAGCATATATAAATATTAGTGTAAATACGAAAATAGTGGATTTTTGCCCTTAAATTCATTCTTACATTGACTTTTCGCATATAATATGTTAAAGTTTTTAAGTAAGAAATTTATGGAGGTGGCAAAATGGCTAAGAAAGTTACAACAAAGAAACCTTTAACAGGGAATAAAAGAAGTCATGCACTTAATGCAACTAAAATGAAACAAAAACCTAATATTCAAAAAAAGACTATTGATGGAACTAAGGTAAGAATCAGTGCTAGAGAAGCTAGAACTATGGAAAAATAACACACCCGCAAGGATGTGTTTTTATATTAGAAATTAAAATATGATTTACTTTTATCTAAAGTGATACCTTTTAATTCAATCATTTCTTCTAGACTTACAAAAGCATATTCATCTTGTAGTTCTTCCATAGCAAGTAAAGCTCCTTCTACCGAAGTGTTATAAATGTCATGAAGTAAAATAATTGCTCCATCATGCGCGTGATTTACAATGTTATCCTTAATCTTTTCGGCATCTTTATATTTCCAATCTTCCGTATCAACATTCCATAAAATTGTGTACATATTGCTTAATTCTTTAATATGAGTATTAGTATTTCCATAAGGTGCTCGCAAATATTTGGGACGAAATCCTAAAACTTTTTCTATCGCATCATTGGTGTTATTAATTTCTTTCATTACATCATAATCTTCTAATTGAAATAAATTTAAATGGCTATAAGTGTGACTGCCAATCGTGTTGCCCATTTCATAAGCTCGTTTAAGAGAACTGCTATAGGTATTTACCCTGCTTCCTAGGACAAAGAACGTTACGCGAGCATTGTATTTTTCTAGATTATCTAATAGTTTATTGGTTGGACCATCACTTGGTCCGTCATCAAAAGTGAACGCTAATAATTTTTTATCTTTAAATTCACTTAAATCTCTTTTTATTGGCTCACTTACATCAACCACTTGTTCTTCTATTGTTAAATATTCTTCTTTTACTATTCCTTCTAAATCTTTTTCTGGTATTAAAATTTTTATTTCTCCATCCGAATATGGTCCTACTTGATAAGGAACAAATAGTAATGATAAACCATCTTGTGTAATATTAAAGTATGAAAAATTTTCGATATTAGCACTGGTTCCTTCTTTAATCCATTCTTCATCATATTCTAGATCTTTGTCCTTATAATATTTGATTGTGTAATAATAAGCAAGATTTGACAAATCTGCTAGTTTATCACTTTCTAAAAAATTTTCTAAAGTTATTTTTTTTCCTGTTTTGGGATTATAATAATAAGCTTTGTCTTCTCTATTATAGTGTGCTCCTCCTGTATAAGAATATACACTTACATGGAGAGCTTGATAATCAAATAAATCTTCTAAAGTATAAGTTATAGATAAATCACATTTGGTAGATGTTACTTCTTTGAGTTCTTCGGCAGTTGTTAAAAATGTTTCTTTTTTGCCTTGTATATAATCTACTACTTCTTTTTCTATTTCTTTATTGGTTAATTCTGGATAATCTATTTTTAAAGTGTAATTTGCTTTTTCTTCGATTTCGTGAACTTCAAATTCTAAAGATTTATCTTTATGAAAAAATGTTAAGGAACATAATACAATGCCAATTATGATTATGCCAAACATTATTTTAGCAGTATTTGTTAATTTTAATTTTTTACTTCTTCTACTTCTCTTCATATTGTTACCTCGAAAACATTATACTATAAAAAGATAAGAAAAAAGCAAGTGTTAGAGTACACTTGACATTTATTATACTAGAATTCTTTGTTTTTAAATATTTTGCAAGAGAATAAATAGGAAATATATAATATTAATAAAATTATAAGGATGGCTCCCGCTATTAGAATAACATAATTTGTATTTTCTAAAGCACTAAAGAATTCGGCAATTTTTAAAGTAGAGTTTTCAAATAAAGAAAGAATAACACCAATTAATAAGGAAACTGCCATAATGGCAATAAATAGAATTACTCTACCTTTTTGGACACCAAATTTATAAAAACATGGCATCAGTAATGATATTACTAATATTACTCCTATAATAGTAGCAACACTTGATGCAAAAGTACTCATAAAATCCATATCAGGATTAAGTAGAGGTGTTACTAAGGATAAAATTGCTCCTATTAGAAGAGAGGTTATAATACTCATTAAACTTAAGTAGTATCTTGCTTTTACAATCGTCTTTCTATTGTATGGTAGGGCTACAATATAAGTATTTGCATTATTTAATTCATCATAACTAAATGTTGATATGACAAGCATAACGATATAAAATGGAATAATAAAGGCAATATAAAAGTAGTTTTCCATCATGATAGAAAGAATGATAAACCCTATTATAATTATCATGATATTGCGCATTTGATTTTTTAAAGTTAATAAATCTTTTAATATTAATCCTTTCATTCTTTTTCACCTCTTAATAATAAATACATCATTTCATCAATATTTGCTTTATCAATATTTAAATCTTTATACTCTTTTTTTATTTCTTTTTTATTGTCAATTAATACTTCATAATCATATTTGTTTTTACGATAATTAATTGCCTTATTTTTTAGCTTATCAAACATTTCCTTGGTACAGTGAATAATTCCATAGTTATCCGTTATATCCATAATAGATTTATTTAAAATGATTTTGCCATTATCAATTAAGACAATGTAATCAGCAATATTTTCTAGGTCACTTGTAATATGAGAAGATATTAAAATACTGTTTTCATCATTCTCCATAAACTCTCTAAATATGTCTAATACTTCACCTCTTACAATTGGATCTAGCCCGCTTGTTGGCTCATCTAATATTAGAAGTTTGGGATTATGAGATAAAGATGTTGCTATTTCAAGTTTCTTCTTCATTCCTTTGGATAATGATTTAATCGGTACATTGTTGGTTAAATTAAATTTTCGTAAATATTCTTTAAATAATTCTTCATTCCAATTTTTATAAATATTTTTCATTATCTTATTAATATCATCAATCTTTAATAAATCTGGTAGAAAAGCATCATCTAGAACTATTCCTATTTCTTCTTTGTCTATCATATTTATTGTTCCACTATCCTTTTTAATGATTCCTAGTAATAATTTTATTAAAGTGGTTTTTCCTGCTCCATTGGCACCAACTAAACCGATTACAGAACCAGCAGGAACATTTAAATTTAAATTATCTAATTTAAAATGTTTATATTCTTTTGATAAATTTTTTACACTTATACTATTCATCAATTATTCCTCCTTTAAAAGTGTATCTAACATTTCTTTTATTTCGTGTTCTTCGATATTATAGGTATGAGCTAAGTTAATCGCTTCACTTAGCTTTTCTTCTATTTTGGTATATATTTCTTCTTTTAGAAATTCTTCACTTTTCTTTTTAACAAAATAACCTTTTCCAGGAATAGAAGTAATAAAACCATCATGTTCTAATTCTTCATAAGCTCTTTTGGTTGTAATATTACTAATACGAAGATCTTTAGCAAGAGAGCGAATTGATGGAAGCATCTCCCCTCCCATTAATTCTCCTTTTAAAATACTTTCTTTGATACTAATCTCAATCTGTTCATAAATTGGGGTATCCACAGAATTACTTATGATTATTTGCAAACTATCACCTCTTCTGTATATATACACTATATACAGTTTATATGTGTTTGTCAAGTAAAAAATGACTGTTTTGCATATTTTTTTCGTTTTTACACTATATAATAGCGGGTGATATTATGACTTTAAAAAAATGGAAAGTAATAAATGTAATATCAATTTTTCTTTTTAGCTCCCTATTTCACTTTATCTATGATTGGTTTCCAACATTTTTTACAAGTCTATTTTTTCCTGTCAATGAAAGTATTTGGGAACATAATAAAATAATTGTTGCATCTTTTTTGATACTCGCTATTATAGAGAAAATATATTATAAAAAAAGGAAGAATGTAATCTTTGCAGAATGTATTTCTTCCCTTGTTTGTATGGCTCTTGTTATGCTTATTTTTACGCCTGTTTATTTATATATACTAAAGACAAATGATAATATGATTGTAACTTTTGCTATCTTTTTACTTTCTATCAGTATTAGTCAAATTGTTTCTTATAAATTACTACAAAAAGAATATAATCCTAAGTTAGAAGAATTAGGAGTAATACTCTTTGTTATTTTCTTCTTAATTAATATCATGTTTACTTATTATCCACCTAAACTAGCTTTATTTTATGATTATACTAATCAAATCTATGGTTTAAAATGATTTTTTATTTAAAGAATTTTCAATAAATGCAATTACTTCATCATCTTTATCTTGCTTTTTATTTTTTATTCTATCTTCTTCTGTCATATCAACAAAATATTTGTTTAATTTTTCATTAATAGAAATAGAATCTAGAGGATAGCCTGGATTTCTTTTTTCATTTACATTACTTACTAAATAAAAATCATCATAACTCCATGAATATTCATAAGTACTACCATCATTTATTAAAACCATACCATACACCCATCTTGCTTTTAACTTACCACCATATTCTTTCACTAATTTGGTATAATGTTCAATCATTTCGTCATCATTTAATTCTTTGCCATTTATTCTTCTTACAAATACACCAGGTTGCAATTCATCGGGAATTCCTTCAATAAATAGATTGTTATCCATACCAATGGTTGGAATTCTTAATTCATCATAATATACTTTGGCTTTAATATAAGCATTTTCTATCGCATTTTTACCATTTTCTTCGACATGAATATGAATATCAATATCTTTTAATGTTAGTAATTCAATTCCATATTTCAATAATTCTTCTTTATAGTTTCTAACTTTAGCTGGGTTAGATGTTGCAAATAATACTTTCATTTTTTACTCCTTTTCTAACACAATTAACAAATTTTTGCTTGCAAATGCTTTTGATTTTAAATCTTATTTTTTACTATCAATGCTAGCTTTAATAAATGAATCAAATAAGGGATGAGGTCTTGTTGGTCTACTCTTAAACTCTGGATGAAATTGGCAAGCGATGAAGTGAGGATGATCTTTTAATTCGATTATTTCTACTAAATTACTTTCGGGATTTATTCCAGAGAAAATCATGCCTTTACTTGCGAGTAGTTCTTTATAGCTATTATTAAATTCATAACGATGGCGATGACGCTCTAATATTTCTTCACTCTTGTAGTCTTCATAGGCTAGAGTTCCCTTATTAATTTTACATTTATAGTTACCAAGTCTTAATGTTCCTCCTTTGTTAATAATTGCTTTTTGATCTGCCATTAAATCGATAACCGGATTAACACACAATTCATCAAATTCCCTAGATGAAGCATTAGTCAGCTTACAAACATGACGTGCAAATTCTATGACAGCAATCTGCATTCCTAGGCAAATACCTAAATAAGGGATTTTGTTTGTTCTAGCATATTCACAAGCATTAATCATGCCTTCAATACCACGTGATCCGAATCCTCCAGGAACGATAATTCCTTTCGAATTTTTAAATACTTCCTTTAAATTACAATTTTTACTTTCTAACTCCTCACTATTTACCCATTTAATTTTTATTTTGGTATGATATTTATATCCTGCTGCTTTTAGGGCTTCTTTAACAGATAGATAAGCATCTTCTAATTCGACATATTTTCCTACTAAAGCTATTTCTATTTCATCTTTTAAAGATTCTGTTATTTTAATCAAATTCTCCCAATGTTCAAGATTGCTTTTACCTGATGGTAAACCAAATTGACTCAATATAATATCTTCAATATGTTGTTTATGGAAATTGATTGGTATTTGATAAATGTTATTTACATCTTTTGCTTCAATAATGTTTTCAACTGGAATACTTCCAAATAAGGATATTTTCTTTTTAACTGCCTCACCTAAATCGATTGGAGCACGAGTAACAATAATATCCGGCTGTATTCCTAGTCTACGAAGTTCAATAATACTATTTTGAGTTGGTTTCGTTTTTAGTTCATTGGAACCAAATAAATATGGCACTAAAGTAGTATGAACAAATAGTGAGTTTTCACGTCCTGTTTCTAGTCTGAATTGACGAAGTGACTCCATCATCACCGAAGACTCAATATCGCCAACTGTTCCACCGATCTCGGTAATTACTATATCAGCACCACTGCTTGTTGCTGCTTCATATATTTTATTTTTTATTTCATTTGAAATATGAGGAACAATCTGAATGGTAGATCCTAAAAAATCACCTAATCGTTCTTTTTCAATGACACTTGAATAAATTTTACCATTCGTAATATTTGATGAATAATTTAATTCTTCATCTATAAATCTTTCATAATGACCTAGATCTAAGTCAGTTTCACAACCATCATATGTTACAAATACTTCACCATGTTGAATTGGTGACATCGTTCCTGGATCCACATTCATATAGGGATCAAATTTTTGCATAAATACTTTATAGCCTTTTGCTTTCAACAAAAGAGCAATACTTGATGCTGTAATTCCCTTTCCTAGTCCTGAACAAACTCCTCCTGTTACAAATACATATTTTGCCATAAAAAACACCTCTTTCTAAAAAACAAAAAAAGCCCTTGGGAGAAACCTTAGGCTCTTTTAAATTATAACATAATATTTTTTTGTACTCAATTTGTTTTGTTTCATTTGACTTTTCTTTACTATAATTTTGATTTTAACATTTTTTAATCAACGTTTACACCTTTATTTAATAAAACATTACCTATAAAATAAATCATTAAATTATAGATAGCGTATACAAAAATACCAATTATCATAATGCTTTTTATGGCATTTGAACTCACTTTTATATTATTGAAAACGGACATGATATCTGGGCTCAATATTCCTGCCATATATATAATAGCTAAAGAAAATAATGATAATCCCATATATATTCCCATACCAATTAAAATTGATTTTACTATTTTCATATTATTACTTCTATGTCCTATTACAATTCCTAATATTCCTGATAGAATCATGAATAAAAATTCAAAAAATATTGTAATTATTAGAACTATAATTAGACTTAAGGGACTACTATTTAAAAATATGGCAGATTGCTCTAGTGATAATTTTAATGAGTACCATGTAATATCATTTAAGCAAACAATAGCAAGACAAATAACAATAATAATAAATGATACGAAGAGAGTAATTATAGCTGTTAAGATTTTGGATAAATAAATTTTATTTTTACTTACAGGGAGAGTATGAGTTAAATAAGACTCATCTTTATATATATTTCTTTCAAATCTTACCCAATTTCGCATCAAACAGTTAATTAATATATTAATTAACATAGCAATAACTACTCCACTGCATATTTTATCCATGATTAATAAAATCAAAGTTTGATCCACACTTTCAATCATTCTTGTGATGTTCGAGAAAATAATAGCTAAAATATAGAAAACGACTAAGGGTTTAAAACACCATTTTAAATCATATTTTAAAAGTTTACCTAACATTTAAATCTCCTCCTAAATATTTCATCAATACTTGCTTGTTCTTTTTTTCTTAATTCATCAGCAGAAGATGTTAAAACGATACTTCCTTTGTCAATAAAAATTACTTCATCTAATATTCTTTCAATATCGCTAATTAAATGAGTTGAAATAATGATACTGGCACCTTCATTAAAATTAGAAAGTATTGTGTCTAATATATAATCTCTTGTTGCTGGATCTACTCCTCCTAACGGTTCATCTAAAATATAAATTTCAGCATCTCTACTCATTACTAATATTAATTGTAATTTTTCCCTCATTCCTTTAGACATTTTGCTTACTTTCAAATTAATATCTAAATCTAGATCTTTTAATAATTTTATAGCTTTTTCTTTATTAAAGTTATCATAAAATTCTTCAAAAAAAGTTAATATTTGTTCAACTTTCATATTTTTATCTAAGTAGGTTCTTTCAGGTAGATAAGATATTATTCTTTTCGATTCAACACCTGGCTTTTTTCCATTTATTAATATTTCACCACTTGTTGGAGTTAGTAAATCATTTATTAATTTTATTAGTGTTGTTTTTCCGGTACCATTCTTTCCTAGTAAACCAATGATCTTTCCTTTCGGAATACTTAAATTAATATCTCTTAGTATTTCTTTATTATCAAAAGTTTTACACAAATGATTACATTTAATTATTTCCATCTTTTCCTCCTAATTCTTGCAAGTAACGTATAGCATCTTCATAATTTATTCCAATACTTTTCATACTGTTAAGATAATTATTCACTTTTTCTTGGGCAAGTTGTTTTTTTGTTTTTTCTAGTTTTTTTTCATCTTCCGTTACATATTTACCATTTGTTCTTTCTGTATAAATTAGTTTTTCGTTTTCTAATTCTACTAAAGCTTTTTGCATTGTATTAGGATTTACCTTCATTGTAAGTGCTAGCTCTCTTACAGAAGGAAGTTTACTCCCTTTTTCATATTTTCCCGAAACAATGTCAGTTCTGATCAACTCTACTAATTGAATATAAATTGGTCTTTCATTATCAAAAATGTAATTCATAATTATCTCCCTTCGCTGTATTACTTGCTTAATACAATAATATTATTAAATATA
Source organism: uncultured Mycoplasma sp. (assembly GCA_946500895.1). Classification (GTDB taxonomy): domain Bacteria; phylum Bacillota_I; class Bacilli_A; order RF39; family UBA660; genus Caccenecus. The sequence continues at coordinate 36,963 of CAMMXG010000004.1, forward strand.
ATTTTTGTCAACCTAAAAATAGTAAAATTTCACTTTTTTTAAACATTTATTACCTTTTTATGTTTTCAAGTATTTGCTTTTTGTTATAAATACTTAAAAATTTATTAAACTAATAAAAGGTGATACTTTATGGATAATCATTTAAAACTTAAGATATGGAAAGCCTCAAGTATTGTAGTGATCTTTTTACTTTCTTTTTTGGTACGGAATATGTATTACTGGTTTCCATCATTTATTACTTCTTTACTATTTCCAATAAATGATAGCATATGGCAGTTTAATAAAGTAATTATACTTTCTTTTTTAATTTGGTCTGTGTTTGAAAAAGTTACCATACGAAAAAAGCATGACATTAATACATGTACAAGTGGGCTTATAGCAGCCCTTACTTGTGCAGGTTTATTCATGCTTATTTATTCTCCTATTTATTTTTTCCTTTTAAATCGTGAACATAATATGTTACTAATGCTAATCATTTATTTTGTTTGTATTGTTCTTAGTGTTCTACTCAACTTGCAATTACTTAAAAGAAAATATAATTCCGAATTAGAAAAGAAAATTATTTTAGCTTGGTTACTTGTGGTGGTTGTTAATGCTATACTTACTTATTACCATCCAAATTTAGCTTTGTTCTAATTTCAGCAAATACTCTTTTTTATCTAATCCGCCTGCATATCCAGTTAAATTACCACTTTTTCCTATTACTCTATGGCAAGGAATGATAATGGATATTGGATTATGACCTACTGCTCCTCCAACTGCCTGAGCTGACATACTTTTTAGTCCTCTTTTTTTGGAGATTTTATCTGCTATTTCTTTGTAAGTTATAGTTTTTCCATATGGAATGTCACAAAGGATTTTCCAAACCTCTTTTTGGAAATCTGTTCCATTAGGATTTATCTTTATTTCTTTTATACTTGTTTTTTCACCTTTAAAATATCTATCTAACCAGTTCTTTGTTTTCTTTAAAATTTCTTCTTCATCTTTTACTTGTATCTCTTCATTTATAGAATTTAAATAATACTTTTGTCCTTTAAACCATAAACCAATTAGTTCATTATTTTTGCTTGCAAGTAAGATAGCTCCTAGTGGTGATGAATAAGTACTTGTATAAATCATGTTAGAAACGACCTCCGCCGCCGCCTCCACCACCGAAACCACCACCAGAAGAGAATCCTCCTCCCCCTCCAGAACCACTAGACCAATTCGATCCACCTGAAGAACTGCTATAGGTTGAAGTTCTAGCGCTATGAATGGATGAAGAAACAGTATGAGAAATTATTCTTAGATTTGTGAAAGTAATCGGATCGAAACTAAAGGTATAATCTACATTCATGTTTTCTAATTTTATTTTCATTGTTTTTGACAGTTTATCGGCACAACCTAAAACAACTGCATAAACTAAATATTTTTCCCATAAAATAATTTCTGGTAATGATTTTTCATCCATAGAGCCAAAATCTTTTAAAAATTGTTTGAAAGCTTTCCATTTTTTATATTCTAATGCTCCTTTTTCGGTTCTTTTTTTAGCAATAGCGGTATAAATAATCAGAATTAGAGCGATCAATATAACAACTAAATAAAAATTTAGAACATTGTGTATAAAGTGATTTTGAACATATAAATGAATTATTCCTATTACCGAATAAATCATACATAATATAGCAAATATTCTACTATATTTTTTAACACGATAAAACTCACTTTTAACTTCTTTTAATTTGTAAGAAATTGTCTTTCGATTCCAGATAAGAAGGATTATAAGAGCAAGCATAAAAGCAAAAAACCCTAAACTAGCCGCTAAGAAAAGAATAATTAATATAATAAATCCTTTCCATGTTTCTTTTTTCTCATTAGAACTTTCTACTTTTGTCTTATCTTCTTCGTATAATCTTTCACTTAAAGCAATATTCAACATGATTTTATGTACTTTCTTCCAGTCTTTGTAAAAACTAGTTGTTGTTTTGGCAGTCTTTTTTAAATCTTTTAGCCAAATCTTTTCTTTACTTCTAAAAATCAAATTTATTAATGCTTTTTCTAATTCATTTGTGTGATCTAGTTCTAGTCCATTTTTTTCTAAAAGAATATCTTTCTTTTCTTTGTCTTCTGTAGCTTTTATTTTTTTCTCATAAATTAAATATAATATTTCTGCGGATACCGATTCTTCTGTTATTTTCTTTTTCATTAAATATTCTACTGTAGAAGGATTAAAATTATCTGGGAAATCACGCATATATTTATGTGGAAAATCTACTTCATATTCTTTATCACATTTAAAGTAAATGTAAATTCCTGTTCCTACTAGACAAATAATTACAATACCAGCGATGATTGTTGCTGTTTTATTATAGTTTTCTTCCGTTTCGATAATATCTTGTTTAACAGGAACAAGCTTTGCTAATAATTCACTTTTTAACTCTTCATTTTCTAATAGTGCTACTGACTCCATTGCCGCATTATACCAATAATAATCACGTGTTTCTAAAGCTAATTCAACATCTTCTTTCGCAGTAGTTTCTTCGTTTTCTACAACAAGAACATGTAATTCTTCTAATTTGGTTTGTAAATCCCCTAGTACCATTTCATCTGTAACTAATGATACATAATAGGAAGCATTATTGTAACAAGATCTAGTTGGATAACGATTACAATAATCTAATTCCGCGTATGCTTGCTCTTGATTTTGATATTCTGTTTGCTCTCGCTCATAATTAGCTTGATTCGCTAAATCTTCTTCGTAGTTTAGTATTTTAGTTAAAGCATCGACTCCTGTTGTTTTAGTAGAATTTGGAATAACAGATTTGTCAAAGACTGCTCTAATATCTACTGGTTCATAACTATAAACATTCGTTACTTCAGCCGTTAATACTTGATTTGAAGCTTTGTTTATTACACCATTTAAGGGACCATGTGCCCATACACGAAATTCTGTTTCATTTCCTGGAAAAGTTACGGTTATTCTTAAAGTCCCGATTGATTCGCTCAGTGAATCACCAATGGCATTCCAATAAATTTCGGCAACATCATTATGAACAATTGCCATATTTTTTAATGTATATTTGATATAAAAAGCTTCCTTTTTATTATCTGGTAAATAAATTTGGTAAGACTCTCCATTGCTAGATGTATCAACTGTATAAACACCATAATCTCCTTTATCTGCATTACTTACCTCTTCAAACAATGTGCCAGAAATATTATCAAAATTAAAGTTTTCATCGATGGGTAAAGCTCTAATTTCTATTAGTTCTATCCCACTTCCATTATGAAGTTTACTTCCACCATAATAATCTAATTCAGGGTGAAAATCATATAAATCATCATTACTATATAGTATTTCTCGCTCCATGCCATTAAATTCACCATTTAAATAGAAATATTCTTCAACTGTTAAATCGCCATTTTCTTCTACAGTTGCATTAATATAAAACTTTTCGATTCCTGCCTCAGCATAAACTGTCATAGGAATAAATAATAATAAACTAAAAATTATACTTTTTATTATTTTTTTCATTTTTCTCACCTTTTACTTTTTAACATATTTGTCATTAATCAAATTTTGGAAGTAGTTTATATTTTAAATTTAATCCAAATTTGAGCCATACATTCATAACACTCTTTCTCTTTATTTATACACTTATTACAATAATTTTGTTTTCTATAATAGTCTTTTCCTAAATCTTTTATCATTTTGTATCCACACTTTTCTAAAATAAATTTAGAATTCACATATTCTCCGTTATCTCCCCATGCTTCATATATAATATCTTCTTTATTATAATTACTACATAATTTCAGTAATTGAGTGCCTATTCCTTTTCCTTGGTACTTTTTATCAACAACTAAATATAAAATTTCTTTGATATTTTTTAAACCTAAATTAAATCTATCTTGCTTTAAAATATCACTTATACCGCATGCTCCTACTATTTTATTATTTATCGTGCATACATAGTAATGATTAATATCTTTAGTAATTTCTTCAATATTGCTTTCTAAAATTGAACTTTCTGACTTAATATTACAAGTCCCTAATAAATCTGTTACTAGATTGGCAATATCATTAATATCGTTAAAGGTTGCTTTTCTATATTTCTTCTTCAAAACACAAAAACTTTCGACATGATATGTGTAGCTAAACATATCCATGATTTTAAAATCACAAACTTCATAAATACTTTCAAATTCTTTTAAATCTCTCATTAATGTATTGGGATCACATGATACATAAATTATTTTGGCTGGTAATTTTTTTAAAATAAATTCTTTCGATTTTTTGTCTAATCCTTTTCTTGGAGGATCAACAATTAATGTATCAAAGTTAAAGTTTATTTTATCAACAGTTTTAGATACATCACCAAGCATAAATTTAATATTATTTACTTGATTTAATGTAGCATTTTTAATTCCATTTAACACAGCATTTTTAATTATTTCAATACTATAGACCTCTTTTGATGCAGAAGCAGCAATGATACCTAATGTTCCAACTCCACTATATAAATCTAGAACTATACTATCATTATCTATATTATTCTTTATTAAATCAAATAATTTAGAAGTTATATACTCATTTACTTGAAAGAATGAATCAAATGATACTTTAAATAATTTACCACCCACTCTTTCATAAAAGAAATTTTCGCCATATATCGTTTTATTGTTGTAAACAATTCCTACTAGTTTTATTTTTTCTTTTAATTTTGCTAATTCAATGTTATATTCTTTTTCTTTTGTTTCAATTATAATTAATATTTCATTATTATAATTAGATCTAATTGTTAGTTTGGCATTTTCTAAATTTAATAATTTGTAATTCTTAATTACTTCATTAATAGAATGTTTGGCTGTTATACATTCTTTTATTTCAATCAATTTATGACTACTTTCTTCATAATAGCCTAATGTTCCATTTTCTATTTTCAAACTTACTTTGTTGCGGTAATAATAAGGATTGTCATTTTTTATAATTTCTATTTCTTTGTTATAATTTATCTTATTTTTCTTTAATAATTCTTTTATTTTGCTTTGTTTAAATGTTAAAGTATTTTCATAACTTAAATGTAGTAGATTGCAACCTCCACAGACTTCAAAGTATGGACATTTACTTTCTACTCTATCCTTACTTAATTTTAAATATTTAGTTACTTTAGCTTCACTAAAACTTTTCTTATCATTTATTATTTCTATTTCTACTACTTCTTCTGGTAAAGCATTTTCTATAAAAACAACTTTATTGTTAATGTGAGCTATTCCTCTTCCAAAGTCATCTAGTTTTTCAATTAATACTTTAGGCATATTTACCACTCCATCTTTATTTTATCATGAATACATTTATTTTTAAATAAAGAAAAAGCTTGATTTTTTCCTCAAGCTTCATTTTCAGTAGTATTGGTTGTGTTCGACTCTTTTACTGTTCCATATACTCCAAAAGTTACAGAGTAACTGCTAGTGACTTTTATTTTGATATCATAATATGTTGTGCCTACTTCATCAAAGGTTAAAGTGACTGTTTTACTACTACCATCATATGATTCACTAGAAATCACTTGATCATTTTTTAATATTTCTAATGTGTAGTTTTGAGATCTTGATGTATTAAAGGTTACATTTACTGTTTCTCCTAATTTGTAGCTACCTGATGAGTAAGAGCTGTATGTACCATTGCTTGCTAATTTTTTTTCTGTTGTTAGAGCACCACTTGTTGTAAAATTTGCTTCAAATTCATGAGGTTGGTTAGGATTTTCTTTAAAGTAGTGGAATTTACTAATGTTTGAAGATAAAGTGTAGTGATAAATTGGTAACTCTGTATCGGTTTTGCCAAAATAATCATAGCTAGTTCCTTTACTATCTTCAATTTGCGGATCAAAAATATAATAAGTTCCCCCAGCTTTAATCATAACCCAAGCATGTCCGGTGGTTCCGCCTCCTACTTTGTTAACACTACCACCTACCACATATGCATCAAAACCAATCCGTCTTGCTAAAATCATAAATAATGCTGCATAGTTATCACATACGCCTTTTCCAGTTGATAAGGAATATTTGGCACGCATTACATCCATACCGTCATAATCATAATAACTGTATGTATCTTGCATTTTCCATAGTTCATTTAAGTCAAGTACCATCATTTCATAGCTAAGTTTGTTTTTAACATAATTATAAATAGCTTGTAATTTTTCATAGTTTGACATACTACTTTTAGTTACACTTGAGATGATACTTGCTATTTGACTGTCTAATTCAGAATATCTAGTTGTAAGTGGTGATAAGGAAACACTATTAATCGCTGATTTAAAATTAGAACTTGTGTTATTTGAATTATTCGTATTATTATTTGTATTATTTGATGTTGTGTTATTGTTTTTATTATTTGTTGTATTATCGGAACTATTTGTTTCTTTTTTGTCATCATCATTATTTTTTTCATCAACAATATGAACAACTAAACTTGCTGTTCCTTTGTTTTGTGCTTTATCTGTAAGAGTATAATTAACTAAGTAATCTCCTACTTTTTTAGCATCGACATTACTTTCGATATCAACAGCTTCTATCGATACCTCATCATAATTATCACTTACTTCGGCAATAAAACTTTCAGCATCAAATTCACTATTTTTTAAAATGTCTACTTCAGTTTCGGATAAAGTAATTGTTGGGGCAAGTTCATCTACTATTTCTATTTCATAGGTATGTTCATAAGTTTTTCCTTGATAAGTGATGCTTACTAGGACCTCACTTTTCCCTAAATCTTCAATATTAGAAATAGAATATTCTAGGCTTTTGCCCTGATATGTACATTCTTCATCACATGTAATATCTTTAACAAAATCACTTAGATTGATTGAACCATAATTTAATTTATTCACTTCTTTAAATTCAAAGCCACTAAATTCCTCGGGTTCTTTATTTAAGATAAAATGAGAACATAATATAAAAATAATAGCAATCAAAATTATTAAACCTATTAAAATATAAATTATTTTTTTCTTTTTTGACATAAACTTAAACTTCCTTTTCTATATTATAGCATACTCTAATTTGTTTGGTACCTCTTTTTCAATAATTATTTGACAAAACTTATTTCTCATATTATAATCTATTTATCGAGGAGATAGTTTTATGAAGAAGACTTATTTATTATTACATCATCATCATATTACTACCACTTGCTAAATACAATTGTTGTAGGCGCAAGTGTTATTTTTCGTGCTTGTAGCCTGTTTATAAAGCTATACAGGCTAACTGTATAGCTTTTTTCAGTTTTAGAGGAGGATTAAATTATGAAAATTGAAAATGTAAAAGGTACTTTTGATTATTCAGGAAAAGAACAACAAATTAGAGAGTATATTAAAGATACTTTAAAAGATGTGTTTAAATTATATGGTTATGAACCACTAGAAACACCTATTATTTGTAACTTTGATTTGCTTGCTTTAAAATATAATCCAGAGGATGAAATTTTAAAGGAAATTTATAAAGTTACAGACCAAGGGAAAAGGAATTTAGGACTTAGATATGATCTTACCATTCCTTTTGCTAAGTTTATTACCATAGAAAAAGGGCTTACCCTACCTTATAAGAGATATGAAATTGGAGATGTTTTTAGAGATGGTCCAGTTAAAGCTGGTAGAAATAGACAATTTGTACAATGTGATGTTGATGTGGTAGGACTTGATGGAGCTAATATTGAAGAAGAAATCATTTCTATTTTTATTCGTGGTATGAGAGAATTTGATATTCCCTTTGAAATTAAAATTAATAACCGAAAATTAATGCAAGGCATTATTGAATCTTTAGGTATTACCGGAGAAGAAGAAATTTCAAATGTTATTAAAACAATTGATAAAATGGATAAGATTCCACGTGAAGACTTGATGAGTGAACTACTTCTTCTAGGAATAACCGAAGATAATCAAGACTTACTGATGAAATACTTTAACATGTCTTTAGATGAATTAAAAGAAGAATTTAAAAATGTTGATAACCAAAATATTGTAGATGGATTACAAGAATTAACTGATTTGATGGAATTATTAGATTACTCTTCTTATAGCGAATATATTAAATTTGCACCAACGCTTGCTCGTGGTCAAGAATATTATACCGGAAACGTATTTGAAGTTTATGCGGTTAACTCTGGTATTAAATCTAGTATTGGTGGTGGCGGTAGATATGATAAACTTATCACGAATTGGATTGATGATGGGAATAGCTATCCAGCTGTAGGTATTTCTTTTGGACTTAATGTTATTTATGAAATTCTTAAAACCAGAGAAGACTTTGCAAGTAAAAGTATGGTGGATTTATATATTATACCAATGGATACTTTTAAAGAAAGTTTAAGACTTGCTGATACAATAAGAAATTTTGATATCAAAGTTGAAGTGGAAATGAAAAATAAAAAGGTTAAAAAAGCTTTGGATTATGCAAATAGAGTAAATATCCCTTATGTTATTGTTTTAGGTGAAAATGAAATAAATGAAGGAAAAATTAAACTTAAGGAAATGAGTACTGGTAAAGAGTATGAAATATCTTTAGATAATATTTCAGAAATCAATAAAGTTATATTATAAAACAGAGATTTAATTACCTCTGTTTTTTTAGTATTCTCGATAAAGATTCGCCTTTTTTTATTTGCTCTCCAATTAAATATTCTTCGATGTGGATTTGATGATACTCATAATCAAGAGCACATAACCCTTGATAAAGTTTCATGAAAATGATATTAAATGGATCATACCTTGAGCCACTATTACGAAATCTAACAGTAATTCTTCTTGGATCCATAAGCATTAAATCAGCATCATTTTTATATTTATTAGAAATCAAAGGTTTGCCAAATTCTAAGATGTAAGTATTTTTTTGTTTTTTTATCTTGATGAATGGTGCTATTTCATCAAAGTACTCATCACTTTTCCAAGTTATCATATCATCTTGAACTAAATTTTTATACGGCCCTCTTTCCTTTAAATTCTTTTTGGATTTTTCTCTTCTTTCTAATTCTTCTTTGATTGCTTCATGATAATCTTTTTTCTCCTCTTCACTCATAAAAATAATATGGTCTATTTCTTCTTTCGTTATTTTACCATATATGTCAGCATTTATTACATCTTGATATAATTTATCAAATAGAGCATATATCTCATAATTATCTTTTCCAATTATAAAAGTAGGATCACTATCAAAATTTTCTAAAGAAAAGTATAAGTCTAAATTACCTCCGAAAAAGATCGATAATGTTTTATCGCCATCTCTTTTCAGTTCTATATCATAATAGTTTCCATCATTTCGTTCTTTATATAACGCACATTTTTGGGCTTGCAATGCTCTCATTTAAAACCCTCCTAACTTTAATTATCATAACATATTAATCTTTTTTGCTCAAGTGGAAAACAACTTGTTATCCACTCTCTTTTAGTGTATAATTATTTTAGAATAGGTGATGTATTTGAGAACTTTTGATTTTGAACGTGTTAGTATTGTCGAAATTGTAAATGATATTATTTTAGATGCGATAAAAAGGAAAGCTAGTGATATTCATTTTGATCCAATTGAAGAATGTTTAATGGTGCGTATTCGTATTGATGGAGAATTACAAGATTATGCGAAAATTCCAAATATACTCAAGAAAAATGTTGTTACCAGAATTAAAATTATCAGTGGGATGAATATTACCGAAACAAGAATGCCTCAAGATGGAGCAATAAAAAATGTTATTAATCAGGTAGCTTTAGATCTTCGTGTTTCATCTCTCCCTTGTGTTAATGGCGAAAAAATGGTTATCAGAATTCTTGATTATAGTATGAGTTTAAATGGCCTTGAAAATTTAGGATTCTCAGAAATAAATTTAAATAGACTAATAGACATGATAAAAAAACCAAATGGACTTATTTTAGTTACTGGTGCTACCGGTACTGGTAAATCAACTACTGTTTACTCTATCTTGCAGAAACTAAATACCAAAGAGCGAAATATTATTACAGTTGAAGATCCTGTCGAAATGAAAATTGATAATATTAATCAAGTACAAGTTTTAAGTGATATTGGACTTACCTTCTCTCATACTTTACGTAGTATCTTAAGACAAGATCCAGATATTATCATGGTTGGGGAAATTCGTGATAATGAAACTGCTAGAATTGCAGTTCGGGCTAGTATTACTGGTCACCTTGTTTTATCAACAGTTCATACCAATAACTCTTTAACAACCATTGAAAGATTACTCGATATGGAAGTAGAACGTTATTTACTCGGTAGTGCTCTAACTGGTATTGTTTCTCAAAAATTAGTTAAAAAACTTTGTCCAAAATGTCGGGGAACTAGACCTACTACACCATATGAAAAGAAACTTATCAAAAAACATTTAGGAATTATGGTTAATGAAGTATATACACCTGTAGGTTGCAAGTATTGTAATCATGGATATATGGGTAGAATTGCTATTCATGAAGTACTTTCTATTAATGAAGAAATTAGAGAAGCAATTACGACAAATGTAGATCGCAAAACTTTAAAAGAACTTGTTTATCACTCTAAAAAAGATGTTACAACCATGTTTGAGGATGGTCTGTCTAAAGTTATTGAGGGGTTAACTAGTATGGAAGAAATTATGAAAACAATTGATGTAGAAGAAGAACAAGAATTAGAAGTATAAAAAAAAGATTCCTACTTGGAATCCTTTTTTTGAAAGATCATTTTTATTAATGTAGCTATATAACTTACAATTAAAATGATTATATATTCAAAGAATAAGTATAGAAGCATTATCTTATATGTGACAATTAAATTATCAGTTTGATAGTAATAAATAAACGGAATGATATTTATTATGATTAAGAGAATAATTTGAATTATATTATCTTTCCAGAAATTCTTTTTGAAAGGATTTCTTTTTTCATAAAAGAAACTGACAAATAAATATAAGCACATAATAGCAAATAAATATTTATCGACAAATTCTCGGTCAAAAGAAGCAAAATACCAAAAACAGATGATTAATAAAAGTGTATCTAAACGAAAAATTCTAAAGATGTTTTTTCCTAGATATTTTAAAGAAAATTTTTGATAGTTTTCATTATTTAAGTTATTAAGCATACTAACAATTATAATTAATATCCATGGTATAAAAGTTATAAATGTTACATATTTTTCTAATTCCATATATGCTCACTCCCGTATAAACATCCACAATAATCTTGACGATATAAATTGTAAGCTTTACTCATTTCAATACTCTTCTTATAACCATCATTCTTTTTAAAATCGCCATAAATATATTTGATGTTTTCTTCTTTGCTAATTTTTTCTCCTATTTCGTTTATCATGGTACTATTTTTATAGGGACTTACCGTAAGGGTTGTCCCAAAATACTCAAAATTATTTTCTTTGGCAACTATTGCCGTTTTTTTCATTCTTAAATAGAAGCATTTATTACATCTAGCTCCCCCTTCAGGAATATTTTCTAGACCTTTGGCCATCTCTTTAAATGAATTATTGTCATATTCGCAATCTAAAAAATGAATCTTTGCTTCTTTATACTCGTTTAGAAATCTTTTTTGTTCGCTTTTACGATGAAGATATTCTTCTAAAGGTTCAATATTGGGATTATAATAAAAAACAGTTATTTCAAAATAATCCTTTAAAAAATCAATTACTTCTGTTGAACAGGGCCCACAACAACTGTGTAATAATAAGCTAGGCTTACCATTTAAGCCTTTAATTAGCTCTTCTAATTTTTTTTGATAATTAATCTTCGGCTCCATCTACTTCTTCACCCCCACTATCGGTTTCTTCTTCAGTATCACTACCAAATGCCTCAAAAATAATATTATCAGCATTATAGCTATCTAAATAAACAGTACCATGTAGTTCTCCTACTGTTGCAAATATCTCTTCATAATCGTTTAGTCTTTCCATATTGATTATATTTACATAAACATGATTAGTATCATTCATTCTTAGTAAAAAGCGATATTCATCAATTACAATATCATTGCTGATATCTGGATCATATTCAATTTCATTAATCATTTTAATAATATCAGGATCAATTTCACTAAAAGCATCAATGAAATCATTTAATATGTCAGTTGGTACATAATTAATAAGGGTTGGTATTCCTAGATATTTAGAACTGGTTTCCACTTCTTTTTTACTACTTAGTACCACTTTATTGGTGTTGCGATTGTAAAATAAAGGAGTTGCTTCTTTAATTTTAATTGTTAATTTTCCAGTTAATGTTTTATCTATTTCAACGCTTTCTACTAATTCTAGACTACTTATTTTTTCCTCTAATTTCTTTTTACTAGTTTTAAATATAGCTGGATAATCTTTAATTTCAGCTGCTTCAATAATTTCATTATCTGTTAAAAGGGTTGTACCAGTAATATAAATATTTTTGATTGGCATCGTAAAAATGGTATACAAAATCATTACTATTAAATAAATGATTAATAGTAATATAATAACAGCTTTTAAATTTAATCTTCTTCTTTTTACCCTTTTTAATTCTGCCATTTCCTACTTCCAATCAATAATTTCTTGTTCTAACACTAAGTCCACATCAAAATTCTGCTTCACTTGTGTATGCACTAATTTTATCAAATTTTTGACATCATTACTAGTAGCATTACCAGTATTGACAATAAAATTGGCATGTTTAGGAGATATCATAGCTCCTCCAATACTTTTTCCCTTTAGACCACACGATTCAATTAAACGTCCTGCATGATCTCCTTCGGGATTTCTAAAGACACTTCCTGCAGATGGCATATCTAATGGTTGAGTCGCCATTCTTCTTTCTTTACGTTCTTCTATTAATTCTAAAGATTTTTCTTTATCTCCTTTTTCTAGTACAAAGGTTGCTTCCAATACAATCCATGTTTTTCCTTTTAAATCAGTATGTCTATAAGAATGTTTAATTTCTTCTTTTTTTATCTCTTTTATCTCTAAATTTTCATCTAATACTTTAATACTTACTAAATCATCAAACATCTCTTTATTGTAAGCTCCCGCATTGCCAACAATACTTCCACCAATGGTTCCAGGAATATTAATAGCCCATTCAAGTCCAGTTAAATTATGATTGATTGATGCACATGATAATGTTCCCATCATGGCTCCAGCCTCAGCAGTAATAATTTTATCATTTACTGTAACTTTATTTAACCCATCTAATTTAATAATTGCTCCATCAAAATAATCATCAATTACGATGTTGGAACCAGCTCCTAAAATAAAATATTTTATGTTGTGTTCTTTTAAATATTTTAATATGTTAATTAAACCTTCTAAGTTTTCTACTCTAATTAAATATTTAGCACTACTTTCAATTTTATAGGTATTTAAATTTTTTAATGATGCATTTTCAGTTATAGTTATTCCTTTTAATTCATTCATTTGTCAAGCTCCTAATCTCACGAACAATAATTTCACTGCTGTCGTTTTTTCCTAGATTTTTCAAGTTCATTTTCATAATTTCATACTTTTTCTTATCACTTAAAAGATCAGTTACCATATTAAATAAAGTAGTACCATCTAACGCATCTTCTTCAATCATTAAACCAGCATTATTTTTTACTATTTCTAAAGCATTATAATATTGATGGTTATTTGCTACATAAGGACTAGGAATGAATATTGCTGGTAGATTTAAAGCTAAAATCTCACTCATAGTTGATGCTCCAGCACGTGTTACAATTAAATCACAATTACGCATTAATCCAGCTAAATTATCTAGATATGGTAATACTTTTATATTACTTCCAAAACGTGTTCCTTTGATAAATTCTTCATAGTGACTTTTACCTGTAATATATAATACTTGATAATCACTTTTTTTACTTAATCTCAAAAATTCTTTTAATTTTTCATTTACAGAACTACTACCAAGAGAACCTGCTACGACAATCACTAACTTCTTTTTATTATCTAAACCAACATCACTTTTTTTGATTTCTTTCGTTGTTAAAGCATTTTCACCACATGGGTTTCCGGAATAAATCACTTTTTTAGCTTTAGGAAATTTATTTAGAGTACTTAAAAATGATACTGCGACTAAATCAACACCTTTAGATAAAAATTTGTTGGTTTTCCCAACGATGCTATTTTGCTCATGTAAAAAAGTTTTGATATTTAACTTTTTGGCAGCTTTTAAGACAGGATAAGTAACATAGCCACCAAAGCCTAAAACAATATCAGGTTTAAATTCCCTTAATAATTTTAAACACTTACGATAACTTTTAGAAACTAAAAAGATATTTTTGACATCTCTTAAAATATTTTTACTAAAACCATATATCTCTATGCCAACATAATTAATTCCTCTTGCTGGGATAATTTCACTTTCCATACGGTTTTTGGTACCAATATATAATACCTCTAAATTTTTGTCTTCTTTCTTAAGTTTTTCTAGTACCGCTAAAGCTGGATAGATATGCCCGCCGGTTCCACCAGCACTAACAACTACTTTCATAAACTCACCTCTTATTTAATTATACTATAAATTTCAGAAAAAACTATCTTTTTTTCATTTTTTCCCTATTTAAAGGCAAAAAAAAGAAGCATTTCAGCTTCTAGGCGGTTGCTATGACATAAGGATTTGAACTAGTACCATCACCACTAGAAATGGTAACATCTGCTTTTAGGTTGATGACTGGTCGGACGCCATATCCGTTGCTTAATTCCACATTTGTACTATCAAGGTCGCCATTCGCATCTACAATGAATACAAGAGCATTATTATAATAATTAGATGGAGACATAGTCCAATAGTATTGTCCTGTATATAGATAATAACTTGTATTATTTATATCCCATACTCCTCCAGCATAGGCTACTTCATCTGCCGTAATTAATCCGATTGGATATTGCAAGGCTTTATTCCCTTTACTTGCATTACTTATTGTGAACAAGTCTCTATTATTGGTACATTCAAAGGTTGGCTGTTTATTTTTGTATAGTCTGATATATCCTGCGTAGTATGTTGTTGTTGAGCCTGTTCCTCCTTGGTTATTAGTACTGCTACTACTTGTACTTGGTTGTCTATCATTGCAGAATCCTGCATTTGTATCGATATCGTCGGCATAATTTGCTAGATTACTTGAGTACCAGTTATTTAGTACCCCAAGTATCGTACTGTTGGTTCCTGTTCCATGTACATTATTGTTTGTATATTTAAATCCTACATAAGCATTATCATTATATGAACTATTGAACGCACTTGTTCTTATTTGCATTTCTGTTCCGGTTGCAGTTGCACTGTTTCCCTGATAAATTAATCTTATTGTGCCATCACCATTAATACGTATTATTCGCCAATAGAAATTAGCAAAATATACCCAGTTATCGGTCGGATTTCCTGCAAAGTAATATACTTCGCCATCATTATCATACTGTCTTTCGTCTAATGATTTATATATTGTTCCGGTTGTTGTATTTGTTATAGTGGTACTAAAATCACTTCTTGTTAAAACTGTTGGATAATTTGATAATAAGATATCTTTCATTAAAGGTATATATTCCACAAAATCTAAATAACATTTTGTTCCTTTTGTAGTAAATGGTGTTACATTTAATGTTTTTGTATTACTATCATAGTTTATAGTTATATTTCTATCTTTTTCACCATTTACAGTACAATAACTATTTTCAGTTAATTTATAATTACCATCTGGGATACTATCTACATTTTCTCCATCTACAGTGATAGCAACAATATTTAAGTCTGCCAAACTATAATTTATTGTTCCATTAACAAGTGGTATTGATTGTGTAACTCTATATTTTGCTTTTGTAAAGTTTAGTATTACTGCACTAATAATTAGTATTGTTACTACTCCTATAATAATATTTCTTTTTAAATGACTTTTCTTTAATGTTTCAATCTTCATAATCTAACACCTTTCATGATGCTAGGCTTCATTTTAAATACCATTAAAATTATCTATCATAGATATATGATAAGTTTCCTAGCTTATAGTTAAATTATAAATATAGCTAGATAAAAAGTCAAGAAAAATGTGTTATTCCCCTGTGTAAAACTTTTTTTAACAATATTATTGTTAGAATTATTTTGGTGATAAAAATGAAATTTGATAGAATGTTAGAATTAAGAGAAGAAAATAATTTGTTACAAAAAGATATAGCTAGCATTTTAAATATATCTGTTGGTACGTATGCTATGAATGAAGAAGGACACGATACTATTACTTTAAAAAATTTAATTAAGTTTTGTGATTATTTTAATATTTCAATTGATTTTATATTTGGCTTTGCTAATGATAGAAAATATGAAAATTATCAATTAAATTTTAATCCAGAAGTGTTACGTTTAAGAATTAAAGAAGTCAGAAAAGAAAATAAATATACTCAAGTAATGATTGGAAATTTTTTAAATATCGACCATTCGGTATGGTGTCGATATGAACAAGGAAAAACAATTATTCCCACTACTTTCCTTTATGAGTTTTGTAATAAATTTTCTGTTAGCGCCGACTACCTCTTAGGTAAAATTGATAGTCCTAAATACCTTAAATAACTAAGGTTTTTTTTATTATTTTCGACAAATCGTCGAATTTTGTCGAACGCTTTTTCTTGCTTTTTAAAGTACCATCATTCATAATAAAGTCTTGAGCATTAGGCCTGGTGTCTACCAGATAATTCCTGCTATTTGTCTACCTCCTTACCTCTTGAGGTTTTGGTTGATAAACAATAGAAAGGGTTGTGTGGTTAGTATGAGGAAGTTGTTCCAAATACTTATATCGTGGTTTAGACCAAAAAAGACATCAACCACTATTATTGTGCAAAACAATATAGAGGTTAATGTCTACTCCAATAACAAGTAGGCATTTAGTCCTAATGCTCTACTAAATTAAGTTTAACATATTTATAATAAAATAACAAGATGGAGTTTAAATGAAGTTAGAGGTTTTAGGATATGAACTAGATAAAGAACAAACAAATGCTGCTTTAGTAAATGATTGCAATACAATTATTATTGCAGGTGCTGGGGCTGGTAAAAGTACTACGATGGTTGGTAAAATTAAATATTTGGTATTATATGAACATGTCCTTTTAGAAAATATTTTATGTATTACTTTTACGAATAATGCAGCGAATAGTTTAGAAGAAAAAATAAATAAAGAATTGGGATTAAAGGGAAAAGTATATACTTTTCATAAACTTTCTTTAGAAATATTAAAAGAATATCATATTAATTATCGTATTGCTGATGCTGATTTATTAGAGTATTTAATTGATGAAATATTTGCTTGTATACACAGCTCTTATTTGGAAAAGTTATTTTTGAATAAAAATTACTTAGAAAGCCAAGAATTTTTAGATTATAAAAAAGTTATCGCGCGTTTTATTAAACTTTTTATTGCTAACTTTTATGATGCTAAGTATTTTCAAGACATTTTAAGGAAGGCTAAAAGAAAAGATATGCCTATGTTAAAAATTATTAATAAAATATATGAAATGTATATTTTAGAAAAAGCGTCTTCAGGAATTATAGATTTTGATGATATGATTTATATGGCAACTAAATTAGTAAAGATAAAAGGCATTAATAGGTCTTATCAATATATTATTGTTGATGAATATCAAGATACCTCTCTTGTACGAGAAAATTTGGTGCAAGCTATAAAAGAGAAAACGGGTGCTTTTGTTACCGTTGTGGGTGATGATTTTCAATCTATTTATCGTTTTTCGGGTTGTGATATTAATAATTTTTTGGAATTTAAAAAACATTTTAAGCCAGTGAAAGAACTTTATATTACAAATACTTATCGTAATAGTAAAGAACTAATTTATGTAGCTGGAACTTTCATTATGAAAAATCCCAGACAAAGGAAGAAAAATTTGAAATCTGATAAAAGTATTGCTAAACCTATTGTCATATGTTATTACAAAAATATAAAAAATGATTTTTATAAACTTTTAAATATAATCCATTCTCCTAATTTAATGATACTGGGTAGAAATAATGCTGATATTTATAAAGTATTAAATGATAAATTAAAATTTTTTAATAACAAAATCATTTTAGATGATTATAATATCTATTATAAAACCATTCATAAAGCGAAAGGATTAGAAGAAGATAATGTGTTAATTATTAATTTATCTAATGATACAAATTCTCTTCCCTCTAAAATAAAAGATGAAAAAATATTAAGGTATGTAATTAAACATTTTGATATCTATCCTTTTGAGGAAGAACGAAGACTATTTTATGTAGGAATTACTCGTACTAAAAATTACTGCTATTTATTTGTTCCTAAAGATAACCCTTCGATATTCGTTAAAGAATTACAAAAAAATTATAGAGAATATATCTCTATAATAAATCTTTAAATTCACTTTCTTCCTCATGAGCTTTGATTGTTATTATTTCGTGATTTTTCACTGCTTCATAGATTAAATCTTTATACGGTATTAATTCTTCATATTCATGGCATTTTTCTTTACTAGGATTAATTACTGGGTGTTTTGGCACAAAGATGGTACAGCAATCTTCAAATGGTAAAATGCTTGTTTCATAGGTATCAATTCTTTTGGCTACATCAATAATATCAAGTTTATCAAAACAAGCGAGAGGTCTTATTACCGGAATATTTACTACTTCATTTATGGCACTCATGCTTGTTAGAGTTTGACTGGCTACTTGACCAATTGATTCTCCGTTAATTAAAATTTTAGCATTTCTCTTGCTAGCTAGTATTGCACTAATTCGGTACATCATTCGCCTCATGATGGTAATTAAATATTCATGGGGAATATTTTTGTAAATCGTTTCTTGAATTTCCGTAAAATTAATGACATGTAAAACGATATCATTGTTGTAAACTGCTAATTTTTTAGCTAAACTTTTTACTTTATTTTTGGCTTCGATACTTGTATGAGGGGGACTTTCAAAGTAAATTGCTTCTATTTTTACCCCTCTTTTCATGGCTAGGTAACCTGCAACTGGGGAATCTATACCACCACTAAGCATTAATAAGCCTTTTCCTAAAGTACCAACTGGATATCCTCCTAAACCTTTCATCTTTTCAAAATAAACTAATGTATTATTTATTCGGTATTCAACATTTACAACTATTTCAGGATTTTTAACATCTACTTTTAACCCTTTTATGTTTTTTAGAATGTGGGCTCCTAAATTTTTACTTAATTCAACACTGGTCGTATTTAATTTTTTATTGCTTCTTTTACTTTCTACTTTAAATGTAGTAAATTCATGTTCTTTTAATAAATTTAAAGTTTCATCTTTTACTACATCAAAATCCGTAGAATTAATTACATAGCCAATACTCATTTCATGAATACCAAAAATATTTTTTACTCTTTTAATTACTTTATCAAAATTTTCATTTGTGTGAATAAACATACGCCCTAAATCGTACGATACTTCTATTTCTAAATCATTTAAGGCATATAAAATATTTTCTTTTAGCTTTTTTAAAAAGAAATTGATATTGTCTTTTTTGGTGGATAATTCACCATATTTAATTAGTATTACTTTCTCCATAAACATCACATGAGTATTATACTTAAAATTTGTTCTTTTGTAAATAAAAGGACTACAAATTAATCATGTAGTCCACTTAGTTTGCGATAAATTTGGTCAAAATAACTAATAAATTTGTTTACTTCATCTGTTGTTGTTAAATAAGATAAACTAATTCTTATGGTTGATGAAGCTCGTACTTTGTCATTGTAAACGGCCATTACACTACTTGATAACGTAGCACTTGAACAAGCAGTATTTGAGCTTACATATACTTCAAATTCTTCTAGCGCATGTAAGAATGTTTCTGCTTTAATATTTCTTAGACTGATATTTAAAATATGAGGAATACTGTATTTGGTTTTGTTTATCATGACGCCATTATATTTTTTTAGAGCATCCACAATTTTACTATTTAATCTCTCGACAAATCTTTCCCTTTTTTCAATATCAGTTGTGGCTAGTCTTACTGCTTTTGATAAAGCAACAATTAGAGGTACAGCGGGAGTTCCCGGATTTAACATATTTGATTTTCCAGAGCCATAAAGAATTGGTGATATTCCAACATTATTGCTCTTATATAATACCCCTATTCCCTTTGGTCCATATATTTTATGAGCTGTAAAGGTTGCTAAATCAACATCATGCATACTAATACTTACTTTACCTATTGCTTGCGTCATATCAGAGTGAAAAATAGTATTGGGATTTTCTTTTTTAATAATTTGTCTAATCATTTTTAAAGGTTGTCTAATCCCTAGTTCACTATTCACTGCACAAATACTTACGAGGATTGTATCTTCTCTAATTAATTTTTTTAAATCTTCAAAATCAATTAATCCTTCTTCATCATTATTTACATAACTAATTTCAAAGCCTATACTTTCTAAGTAATTACATATGGCATATATGGATGGATGCTCTAATTTGGAAGTAATAATATGTTTTCCTCTTTTATGATTATGCATCGCAATACCAATTAGAGCCATATTATTAGCCATGGTTGCTCCACCTGTATAAGTTATTTCTGTTTCATTAATATTTAATATTTCAGCAATTTGTTTCGTTGCACTATTCATTAAGTTTTTGGTTTTTACGCCAAGTTCATGTAGAGAATTGGGATTTCCAAAAAAATCTTTGCTTGTTTTATTATAAGTATCTAACACTTCAAATCCTATCGGTGTTGTTGCACTGTAATCTAAATATATCATCTATGTCACCTTATGTATATTATACAAAAAAATTAATCGTTATTCCATACAAAACTAATCAAAAAGAGTATATTTTACTTTAAAAGTTTTTTATATATGTTTAAAGCTTGATTTATTACGTTTTTTCTTGAATAACGTTCGGCCACTTTTCGTAAATTTTTAGCGTCATAATTTTCTAAATGATTATAAACAGCCATTATGGCATTTGCGAGTTCTTTGGTATTGCCAACACTCACTAGCTTGCCACATGCTTCTGTTATATATTCTTCTGGGCCTAAACATTTGGTTGATACTACCGGTATGCCACTAGCTAGAGCTTCTACTCCGGGAATACAAAAAGTTTCCTTTTCACTTGCTATAACAAAAATGTTATGATTTGGTAAGATTTCTGCTATTTCTTTCTTTGTTTTTCGACCTACAAAATCTACATAATCGTCCATTCCTAATTCATGACATTTCTCTTTATAATAACTTTCTAAAAAGCCATCTCCTACTACTGTTAGTTTAGGCTCTAAATTTTTATTTTCTTCAACAATAATTTTTAAGGCTGCAAAAATATCATCAATTCTTTTTCCTTGTCTTAAGGCTGAGACCGTTATTAGTTTTAATCCTTTTATCTTTTTTCTTTCAGTTTTAAAGATATCGGTATTGACAACATTTGGTAATACTTCACAATCGTCTGTATATTTTTTCATATCTCGAGCCATAAAATTACTTACGGTTGTAAACTGGGAATGTTTTAAAACATAAGCACCATATTCTTTATTTTTTCCTTCAAAAAAACGTTTAAAATAAGAGGAATGTTCTGTTACAACAACTGGTATCTTGTATTTTTCACCAAGAATGCATGATGCATATCCAGCTGGAAGTGTTACCATGGCATGAATGATATCTGGTTTCGGATTTTCTTTTAAGTACCTTCTAAAAGCTTTATCTAAAACTTTTACATATCTTTTTAATTGCCAATCAAAACTAATAGGTTCTACATTTAGCATTCTTTTTATATAAGTTTTATACCCATTTTCTTTTATTACATCCCTTTTAGGCATAAATATATATTTAAGAGGATTATTTAATCTTTCTCTTTCAATAAATAACATGTTTACATGAGCCTCTTTCTTCGCACTTAAAGCTTCACAAAATTCTTTATGATAATTGCCCATTAATTTATCTTTTCCACTTGGATACCATGTTGGTATTACTAAAACGTTCATACTATCACCATCTAAAGTATAGCAAAATTATAGATTTATGACAATTAAAAAAAGAATGAAATTTATCATTCTTTAAAATCTATTATCTTTATTTCTTAGGAATGGTGGAATGTCATATTCATCATCTAGTGTTTCTTCTACTGGACGACGTCTTGGCATCTTGTTATCATCGCTAAATAACATTTCATCTGTTTCCCCTTGATTTTCAAAGCCAGTTGCAATAACAGTAACAATTACTTCATCTGTTAAATTATCATTTTGAATAGCACCAAAGATAATGTTAACATCGTTATTCGCAG